>CAKUZC010000017.1 GCA_934718145.1 uncultured Eubacteriales bacterium
CTATTTTAGAGTCATATTTACTCTCTTGAGAATTTTTTATAAATTCTACGACTTTTTCTATTTCTCTGTCAGTTACATAACAACCTTGAACACGAATAGGTTTGGGCGAACCTACGGGAGAAAACAACATATCTCCACGTCCTAAGAGCTTTTCCGCTCCGCTCATATCAAGAATAGTTCTTGAATCTATCTGAGATGAAACAGCTAATGCAATACGGCTTGGGATATTGGCCTTTATTATACCGGTAATGACGTCAACCGATGGGCGCTGAGTAGCTATGACAAGGTGCATTCCTGCTGCACGAGCCATTTGGGCTAATCTACATATATAATCCTCAACTTCATTCGGAGCTGCCATCATAAGGTCTGAAAGCTCGTCTATTATTATCACTATCTGAGGCATTTTTTCAAGAACTTCACCTTCTTTATCAGTAAGGCAAGGGTTACGTTCTATTAAATCGTTATATGAGTCTAAATCTCGGACGTTATTTTCGGCAAACCTCTTATATCGATTGAGCATTTCATTCACCGCCCAATTTAGAGCACCGGCTGCTTTTCTGGGGTCTGTAACCACCGGTACAAGAAGATGAGGTATTCCATTATAAACACCTAATTCGACTACTTTAGGGTCTATCATTAAAAGTTTAACTTCATCCGGCTTTGCATTGTAAAGCAAACTTATTATGAAAGAGTTTATACACACCGATTTTCCTGAACCTGTAGAACCTGCTATGAGCAAGTGCGGCATTTTTGCAAGATCTGCGGTCATAATTTCTCCGGAAATATCCTTTCCGAGAACGACTGTAAGTTTACTTTTTGAAGACGTAAATTTACTGGATGAAATTAATTCTCTCATTTTTACAACACTTACAACTTTATTGGGTATCTCAACCCCAACTGCTGCTTTTCCGGGTATGGGAGCTTCGATTCGCACACCAGAAGAAGCTAAATTCAAAGCTATATCGTCTGAAAGAGTAGTTATTTTACTTATTTTCACCCCTGAAGCGGGCTGTAATTCATAACGAGTAACAGCTGGGCCGCGGCTTATATCTATGATTTTAGTCTGAACGTTAAAACTTTTCAAAATTTCCACAAGCATTTTTCCGTTATTATTAAGCTCTGCAGTTATATCACTTTCATGAGGATTATCGGACTGATTGAGCATTTCAAGCGGAGGGAATTTATAACTTCCGCAAGTATTAGAATTTTTAGAAACAGTATCATCTCTGTTCACTTCGGAAAAATCTTCTGATTTGAATATATTTTCAGGTTTAACGTCTTTAACTTCAGATTTAGACTTTGCCATGAATTTTTCAGTAACTTTTGAAATATCTTCATCTTCTTTTTCAGGTTCAGCTTTTGAAAATACTTTGGAAACACATTCTGAAAAAATATTTGTTTTTTTGCTTTTTTCTTCTGTATCTAAATTTTTGTTCAAAGGTTTAAAACTTTTAATTTCACCGGACTTATCATAAACTTTTTCTTTAAAAGCTTTGGCAGGTTCTGAAAACATTTTGAAAAATTCAATTAATCCCGTCCCCGTTAAAAACATGATACATAAAAATATAATTATAACATTTGTAATTCTGGCACCTATGGAACCAAACGCCCAAACAAGAGGTGCTCCTATCAATGCACCGAACAAACCGGAGTTTTTGCTAAGAGAACCGGATTTAAATTGATTAATTATGTAATTAAAATCTATAGCGTTATATGAAACTTGATTTGAATTGAAAGAAAAAACATAAATGAGAGAACAGAAGAAAACGATTGTAATTGAAGATAATATAAGCTTCAACTTAACACTACTATTTGTTTTCCCTAAAGCATCTAAAATTGATACACAAAAAAGTAATCCCGGCCACAGTATTGAACAAATTCCAAATAATCCAAATATGAAATTATGCGTCCAAAGCCAAATATTTTCTCCCGGAACTACAACCAAAAAGAACAAAAGTACAGCAAAACTAAATAACAAAACAGACTCCAGTGGATTCTTTATTTTATCGGAAGATCCACTTACATTTTTTTTAACTTTTGATTTCACCGATTTCTTACCGGTACCTTTTTTCATTTTAACTCCATTCCTTTACAGCGAAAATCCTGTAAAAATATTGACTCCCATATAATTTTCCACGGATCCTACAATTACGCATGCCAGACCTAGAACTAAAGTATATACTACAAACACCATCATCTTATCGGTCTTAAGAAGCCATTTGAAAAGTTTAATTGACAAAAATCCCACAACTGCTGAAATAATCATTCCCACTACTACCGGAACCATTCCTACTGAATCTACAGCTCCGACTTTTACTGCGTCTTTAAGCTCAAGAATAGCAGCAGCCATTATTGCAGGTATTCCAAGAATAAAAGAATAATCTAATGCAGTTTGTTTATTGATTCCTCTTAAAAGTCCCGTTGAAAGAGTTGAACCCGAACGCGATATTCCCGGAAAAATTGAAGCAATAAGTTGGGTAACTCCAACCCAAACGGCATCCATAATGTTGAATCGAGTTCTTCCATCCCAAGTTTTTTTATTGTTATTGCAATCAGTATAAACGTAACTAAACTTAGCTGTTTTGCGGTGATTTATCCCAGCTCTTAAAAGAATACTCGTAACAATTAAGGATATCCCAACCATTACTATATTTTTATCACTTGCTAATTCTTCTGCTACACCTTTTACATCGGTGCCACTTCCAGGTACAGGTAGGAAAAGTAAAAAAAGCGGCACAAGTCCTATTACAAGCATGACAACAAGATTCTGAAAATCAGTTAATTTTTTAAATTCAAATTTTCCCGAAAAAATATTTACAATAATTTCAAAAAAAGCTTTGATAAGATTCCAAACTGTTTTATAGTAAACGGCCAAAACTGCTAAAAGTGTCCCGATATGTAACATTACATTAAAAAATAAATTATTTTCTCTGACTCCTAAAATGTGCTGAGCTATTAAAAGATGTCCACTGCTCGAAACCGGTAAAAACTCTGTAAGACCTTGAACAATTCCTTGTATAACTGCGTCCAAAATATTCATTAACTTATACTCCTTATAGGATTTTTTTCGTTTATGCTTTAAGCATATGTACTTAATCAATATCTACATGCCTAAATTTTAATTATATCAAATTCAAAATAAAATTACACCGCTAAAAAGTCAACTATTTTACAAACTGTAAAACAATCTCTATTGCGGTGAATTGTAGCTCAAAATGATTAATTTAATTAGATTTAACGCTTTTTTACACGTGATTTAGATTTTGATCTTTTATCTATTTGTTCATAAAGACAAGCTATCGCTTCAGAAAGTGTTCCTACGTTGTCTATAAGTCCTTCTTTAACCGCTTGTTCTCCTTCAATTACAGATCCTATATCCATGACCAATTCTTCAGTGTTCATACAAAGTTCATAAAATCTTTTTTCAGATATTTTTGAATTAGACACAACAAAATCAGCTATACGTTTTTGCATTCTTTTAAAGTATTCGAATGATTGCGAAACTCCTACCGTAGTGCCTCCACTTCTTACCGGATGAACTGTCATAGTAGCAGAATGTGCTATAAAAGATTTATCCGCACAAACCGCTAGGGGAACGCCTATGGAATGCCCTCCTCCTATAACCATAGAAACAGTGGGTTTACTCATACCGGAAATTAATTCTGCCATTGCAAGACCGGCCTCTATATCGCCACCTACAGTATTGAGCAAAAGTAAAAGACCTTCTATGTTTGGGTCCTCTTCTATAGCTACGAGTTCAGGTATGACGTGTTCGTATTTTGTAGTTTTATTTTCTTCCGGAAGATAAGTATGTCCTTCAATTTGGCCTATTATTGTTAAACAGTAAATTTTTTTCTTGTTTGAAGAAGTTATTACTGAACCTATATTCTGAATTCTTTCATACTGCTTTTCACTTCCTGTTGTGCCACTCTCGGAAAAATTATCTTTTTTGGATTCGTTTTTCAACACCTTTGAATTTTTTTGTTGACTCATTCTCTATCACCTCTTAAGTATATCTTTCCAAAAATTGATTAAAGAATTCACTTTATTATTTTATTTAATTCAGAATATATAAAAAAATATTGACTATATTTAGATTGATGTTATAATTACATATAAACATTCTGCGTTGAAAGGGGCGAACAAATTGAATAAACATTTAATTGAACTTGCAGAAAAATTAAACGCCAATTCTGAATATCAACAAAAAATATTTGAATGCAAAAATAAAGAAGAAGTTTTTAATTATTGTACCTCAATTTCCGGAGGATACACAAAAGAAGAGTTAGAAAAATTTATCCTTGGGATACTCAGTTTTGAAAAACTCAACAAAATTCCTGTTGACGATTGTGAACTTAAAAATATTTCAGGAGGAATACAAGTAGGTACAGCAAATCAAATATCCGATAAGTTGAATACTATATCAAGTGCTCAAGGTGTTCTACTGAATCTCTCTAAAGTTTTCGATAAAGTATACTTTATGGACGACATAGATAGTCTATCGCCTCAAGAAATGATGCAGCTTACCATGAGTTTAGCCAGTAGTCTTGGTATGAATTAGGCTAAAAAGAAAGGGAAAATCATATGAGCTACGAAGAAATTATTGAAAATAAGGGGCTGCTGAATTTCTTAGAGAATGTTTTAAAAGACAAAGAATCTATTGAGAAATTTTTTTCGTGCGGTTCTCTGAGTTCTATGTATGAATACGCACTAAAAAACTCGAATGAAAAATTCTCATTTGAAGAGTTCAAAAGTGCATTGCATTTGCTGTTTCAATATGCAAAAGATATAAAAAAAATTCCAGAATGCGACGAAAAGAACATAACCGGCGGAGGGAAAAATGAAAGTAAGATTATGTCGCTTATGATGATGGCTATACCATTGATAAACTTTGCGATGTCTAGTTATCAATATTTCAACATCTATAAAGAACTTGATAAAGAGATTACTGATAGCAGAGAATTAAGAAAATATTACGAGCCTGAAAGAAAATCCAGAGAAAAAACACTAAATAAAGAAATAGCTTTGCTTGAAGATAAACTAAAAGAAAAAAATAAACAAATTTAAGGAGTAGATTATTATGTTAGAAAACAACTTTAGTATGAGCAAAAATTTGTCCGATTTTTTCAACAATATTTCTGAAAGTAAAGAAGAAGTAGAAAAATTATTTTCGTTTTCAAATATAGATGAAATGTATGAATATGCAATTTCTAAATCTGAAGGTAATTTTTCAAAAGAAGAGTTTAGCAATTCTTTAAATCTTGTAATGGAATATTTGAAAAATCTTGAATCAAAAAAGCTTTCCAATAACAATCTTGTCAAGTCAAAAGAACTTTCCACTGATGATCTGGAAAACATAACCGGAGGACAAGAAGAATCTACATTTAGATCTATAGCTATGATGATACCTGCAATAACTTCATTAATTGAAACTATCCTAAATTTACGTTACAAATCAAAATCAGACGAGTATCAAAGAGAATTAATGAAAGAAAACAAAATAATAAACGACCTTGAAAGAGAGAAGAAAGCTTACGAACTTAAACTGCATAAAAAAAATCTCGAAAATGAACTTGAGTTACTAGAAAAAAATAAAAATAAAAACAAAGATGTAACTCAAGAAATTAAAAACAATTGAGTGCAGTTCAATCTAAAAGGGAGTGATATAACGTGGATGAATATGAAAACATCACGGAATTTTTCAAAAATGTTTTAACTAAAAAGGATTTGGAAGAAAAATTTTTAGCTTGTAACGGAATTCAAGAAATATATGATTTTACGCTTAGTCACTGCAAAAATAAATTCTCAAAGGAATATTTTGAAAGACTCATAAAAGTAATTGAGTTAATATCAAAAAACGCTAATGATATCAAACCAGAAAATACGAAAAAAAATTTAGACGAAGTTGAACTAAAAAACGTTTCAGGAGGGTGGAAGCTCCCCTTTTCGGACTCAGTTAAAGATTTTTTAACATTCAAAGAAAATAAAGTTCCGGGAAGCCCCGAACTTACTAAAATGTTGCAAAAAGAAGAACCAACTCATAGGTCAATTGCGAAAATAGCATCTTCCGGAGCAACAGCATTGAACTTAAATGTCCAGTTAGTGTCATCTCTGAGAGACATTTATAGAAAATACGAAGATCAAAACACACCCGAAAATAAATTAATTCAAGAGCTCAAAGAAGAAATTGAGGAACTGGAATATAAAAAGAAAGAACTTATGAATCAGGCTACAAGCTAAATAGATAATAAAAATAGAAACCACCGAGAAAGTTTTATCTCTCCGGTGGCTTTTTGTGTATTGAAATTAAATATCTTTAAAATGTAGCACTTAAAGGCCAATTGTTTTTATTACAGTCGGCATTCTTATTTTTTTATCTACTATTTTACTTCTTCTATAATTCCACTCAACTCATTAAGTGCTTTTGTCATGCTTTTACTTAATGCATTTATATCCCCGCTATCTGGCCAGAGATCAGAATCATAAATTTCTTGGCATGAATCATTAAATTTTTCTACGTTTTCAAAAAAAGTTTCCGGTTCTCCCGGTCCATCGTTACAGATACACACGTAACTCGGCATAGCACGCCAACCAGATATCTTATGAATAAGCATTTTATATTCGTCATTGTTAGGGTCTTTGTTGGGATCTTTATTAGGATCTTTTTTGGGATACTTACTTAGAGAATTTTTGTACTTTGCTACACTAGGTTCGATGTCTTCGATATCTTTTTTTAAACCTTTCAGGTACTCTACTCCCAATTTGCCATCTACTCTCTCGTTTGCCCACTCGATTAAAATTCTTTTTTCATCATTTGTCATAATAAACACTCTCCCTTTAAAAAAATATCATATACTCAAAAAGTATATATATATATATATAAAATTGAATGTTTTGTAAAGAGTATTTTAGTTAAATTTTAATTATAAATAATTAACAATGATGGAAACTTAGTGCTAATAATTCTTATTTATAATTTTTAAAATAAAAACTAGATTTATTAGAGAAAATTTCTAAATATTAATTTTTTATTTTCAACACTTTACAAAATTATTAAAATAATGTATAATATATAATATAAACTTTTAAATTTTTAACATTACCAAAACACTAAAGAAAAATTTAAAATCAAGGGAGAAACAAGTAGCATGAAATCAAAAAAAATTTCAAAAATAACAAAAGCACTTGCTACAGTTTTAGCATTTTCTTTATCTACTAACGTAGGTGCTTGGTGGTTTTCTGATAAACCACTTACTCCAGCGGAATTGTCTAAACCTTATACAAAAGAGGAAATGGCTGCATTACCTAAACATAAGAGACAAGAAATAAATAACTTTTTATCCGAATATAATGAATACATTTTACGTATGAAAGTAGAAACAGGTGAATATAACGTAACGAAAGATACTGTTAGAGCTACTATGCTTGCCGCAGATAAAACAGGAGAAAAATTAACATCAGGGGCAAGAGCTCTCTTATATTTTGTAGCTGGAACAATAGCGATGCGTAATATAGGAAATATTATATCACTTTTAAAAAGTGGATATGACAGCGTAAAACATACCGTAAAAGATTTCTTTTTCAAGCGGAACTGTAAAGGAATTGACATAAAAGTATATGAACAAGTTCTTGCAAAAATAGAAAAAAGGCTACATGCTGAATTAGTAGGACAAGATGAAGCTATCGATAAAATGATAACCATAATGAGGGGTTATTTTGAATCAGTAATAGAAGCAAAGATATTAGGTAAAAAATTCGAAGGCGGATTGCTTTTATATTTAACCGGAATGCCGGCAACAGGTAAATCAACAGCCATGAAAATAATCGAAGAAGAAATGGGTCTTACTTCTTACGTTGGTCGTATGTCAGATGTAGTAGAAGACAAAGGAAACAAAGCCGGAACTGTAGCGACAAGGTTAACCAAACCTACAATCGAAGACACAAGAAGTGTCAAAGTAACAGTAGATTCGCCGCTTACCAGACAAATCAAAACAGGCTTACCTACTCTCTACTGTTTAGATGAAGTAGATAAGATGAGAAGCCTCGACAGTGTACTCCAAAAAAGAAATATGAGAAATGAAGAAGGAAAAATTATAGGTTCCAGTATTGATGAAATGCTCAGAAACTTTGGAGATACCGGACAAATCAATGGTATAGATGCTTCTGGTTCAATACTTATTGCAACATCAAATGAAACTCCTGAACAACTAGCTGAATTAGAAAGCAGTTTGTATAACAGATACAAAGGATGCCACATTCATTTCAAAGATTTCACCAAACAAGACTATGTTGAAATTATAAACAGAAAAATTAAGAACATTAAGGAATACTACAAAAAAGCTTATGACATGGAATTTGTATTGGATAAATCCTTATTAGACCATTACTCTGAAAAATTTGTAAATGAGAGATCCGGCGGTAGAGGAACTGATGTGTTGATGAACAAATTCAGAGCTACACTTAAAAACTACATAAATTCTAACAAAAATGTAAAAAATAAAGTTATTTCTTTGAATTATGACAATCAGACAAACAAAATCTTTGTTAAAAATGTAAAATAAATTTAAAATCTGTAACTTAAGAATTTTATTGTTCTCAAGACGCTATTTCAAGCTTCTTGGGAATTTTTATAATTAGAACGTTTTATATAAAAAAACGCCACCCTGATTTCGGGTGGATATTTATTACTGCTAAAAAACCTTCCGGAGTATCATTCCGAAAGGTCAACGGTGTTTTACTATTGAGCTTTACAAACACGAACTATTGCAGCTTTTTTTCTTGCAGCAGTGTTTTTGTGAAGAATTCCCTTAGAAACGGACTGATCGAGCTTTTTAAGAGCTAACTTAACAGCTTGACCGTTTATTCCTGACTTTTCTTCCAAAGCCGCCTTTACAGCTGTTTTAAGAGCAGACTTATAAGCTTTATTTCTTTGAGCTTTTGTGAATATAACTTTCACTCTTTTTTTAGCTGATTTAATGTTTGGCATGAATATTTCCTCCCTCTAATTTCTATCTATTATTACTTAAAAAAAACAACGCAAGTGCTCCACATCCGGTATGTGAACCTATAATAGGTCCTATTTCTCCAATTGTGATATCCGTAACACCAAATTCATTTTTAACTTTCTCTGCAAGACTCAGGGCATCTTTCTCACACGCCGCATGACTTATAAATATCTTTTGATGAGGTACGTCAATTCCGAATTTATTCATTTTAGATATCATTACATCTATAGCTCGATCTCGTCCCCGAACTTTTTCAGATACATATAATTTTCCGTCATCTTTAAAGTGCAAAACCGGCTTTATTCCCATTACACTCCCAAATACTGCTGCTGCTTGAGATATTCTTCCCCCACGTTGAAGATGATGTAAATCGTCAACTATAAACCAATGACATACTTTACATTTATTGTCTTCAGCCCAACGCACTACTTCATCAAACGATGAGCCATTTCGCTTCATGAGAAACATATTGTAAACGATCAAGCCTTCACCGAGAGACGCCGATAAAGAATCAATGACTTCTATCCGATTTTTAGGATAACGTGTACAAAGTTCTTTAGCGGCATGACAAGCCGAATTATAAGTTCCGCTAAGCCCTGACGAAAAACACACGTAAATTACGTCTTGACCAAGTTTAAGGTATTTCTCGAAATGCTCTTCAAACTCTCCGGGATTAATTTGAGACGTCGATGCCATAAGTTTATTCTTTATCTTATCGTAAAACTCATCGGCACCCATTTCACCATCAACATATGATTTTCCATCAATGCTGAATTTCATTGGCAAAACTTCTATTTCAAATTCTTTAGTGATTTCATCCGGCAAATCCGAAGTTGAATCTGTAAGTATTATATAATCGTTCATACAGTACGAGCTTAATCTTCCTTCTGAATGAAAATTCGGTGCTCTTTTCATCACCTTTCGAAAAAATACTATCTCTTGGAGAATTGAGGTGCTTTTCTTGCTTTTTTGAGTCCGTACTTTTTACGCTCTTTCATTCTTGGATCACGTGTAAGGAAACCAGCTTTTTTGAGAGCAAGTCTAAATTTTTCAGCATCAAATTCCAAAAGAGCTCTTGAAATACCGTGTCTAATAGCTCCAGCCTGACCGGTAACTCCGCCTCCGTTGACATTGCACACTATATCGAATTTTCCCTGTGTTTCAGTAAGTGCAAGAGGTTGTCGAACGATAACTTTTAAGGTTTCAAGTCCAAAATATTCCTCTATATCTCTTCCGTTTACGGTTATCTTTCCTTCACCTTTGTAAAGTCTTACTCTGGCTACAGACTTCTTTCTTCTTCCGGTTCCGTAGAAAAACGGTTCTTTATCGTACATTATTTATTTCCCTCCGCATCATTCCAAAATTCAGGTTGTTGAGCTGAATGCTTATGCTCTGCACCGACTACCGTGCGCAATCTCACGATTTGTTTACGACCGAGAGCATTATCCTGAAGCATTCCTTCAACAGCCATATGCATTGCTTTCTCAGGGTGAGTTTTCATGAGTGTATCGTATCTTACGCTCTTAAGATTTCCGACATATCCCGTGTGATGATAGTGATATTTTTGAGTTAATTTTTTGCCTGTTAAAACGGCCTTTTCGCAGTTGATGACAATTACGTGGTCACCACAATCAACGTGCGGAGTAAAAGTCGGTTTAACTTTTCCACGAAGCAAATTTGCAGCTTGAACGGCAATTCTTCCCAGCGGTTTTCCTTCTGCGTCTATAATATACCATTTACGCGCTACTTCGTTACTCTTCGCCATGTATGTAGACATGTTTCTTCCTCCTATTATTTAAAATCCAACCCATATATAATAACACCAAATGTGGTAAATTGTCAATAAAAATTTGATTTTTACATGCGAAATCTCATGTTTTCTCTCGTTTTTATATAATTTACTCATTTTATCTCATTTTTGACTTTTACAAACCATTTTGAAATATATCTGCTGTAATATATAATAATGTATACAAGGATATTATATAAAAATTTAAACAAAGCAGTATTGTAAAGATGCTGTGTTTCAGAAAGGTTCTAATTAAAGTGAATAAAAATCAGACAATATCAACAATGGACGGAAATACTGCGGCAGCTCATGCCTCTTATGCGTTTACGGAAGTTGCGGCAATATATCCAATTACACCCTCTTCCGTTATGGCAGATGTTACAGACAGATATTCGGTTTCGGGTAAAAAAAATATATTTGGTTCAGAAGTTCAAATAACCGAAATGCAATCTGAAGCAGGAGCTGCGGGAGCTGTTCATGGAGCACTTTCAGCCGGATCTTTAGCGACGACTTTTACTTCTTCTCAAGGTTTACTTTTAATGATTCCAAATATGTATAAAATGGCCGGAGAATTGCTTCCGAGTGTTATTCATGTAGCTGCGAGAACTGTGGCTGCTCATGCGCTATCGATTTTCGGCGACCACTCAGATGTATATGCATGCCGTCAAACAGGATATGCAATGCTTGCTTCCAATAACCCGCAGGAAGCTTTTGATCTCGGCTGTGTGGCACATTTGAGCGCAATTAAAGGTAGTGTTCCATTTATGCATTTCTTTGATGGATTCAGGACTTCTCATGAAATTCAAAAAGTAAAATTAATTGACTACTGCGAACTTGAAAAAATGATTGACAAAGAAGCTTTGGAAAAATTCAGAAATCGTTCCCTGAATCCCGAACATCCATCTACACGTGGTACCGCTCAAAATGATGATGTTTACTTTCAAAATCGTGAAGCATGCAACCCCTATTATCAAAATATCCCCGACATCGTTGAAAATTACATGAATATGATAAATAGAGAATCCGGTACAAACTACAAACCATTTAACTATTACGGTTCTCCCGATGCGGAAAAAATAATTGTAGCCATGGGATCAGTATGTGAAACTGCAGAAGAAGTCGTCAACTATCTCACTGCTCAAAATCAAAAAGTAGGGCTTATAAAAGTTCATCTTTATCGCCCGTTTTCAGTAAAACACTTTATAGAAGTTCTTCCAAAAAGCGTAAAATCAATATCTGTCCTCGACAGAACAAAAGAACCCGGTTCTATATCTGAACCGCTATATTTAGATGTCTTGGCAGCTCTTAGAGAGTCTGATATACAAATAGAAAAACTTTATTCCGGCAGATATGGTCTAAGTTCAAAAAATACAACTCCGGGTCAAATATTGGCAGTATTCGAAAACATGGATTCGGAAAGTCCCAAAACTCGATTCACCGTCGGAATAAATGATGACGTCACCAATTTATCACTCTCTGTAAAAAACGAAATAAACACTACTCCAAAAGATATTTGTTGTTGCAAATTTTGGGGAATAGGGTCAGATGGCACTGTTGGAGCAGCAAAAAATACAATAAAAATTATTGGAGACAATACAAACAAAAATGTACAAGGATTTTTTTCTTATGATTCCAAAAAATCGGGTGGAGTTACTCTATCTCATTTAAGATTCGGTGATTCTCCGATAAAGTCGACATACTATATCGACAAAGCAGATTTTGTAGCTTGTCATACTCCTATGTATATATACAAATATGATATACTCAAAGATTTAAAACCGGGCGGAAATTTTCTTTTAAATAGTGAACGAAGCCAAGACGAACTAGAAAAATTATTACCTGCAAAAGTTAAAAAATATATAGCTGAAAACAACATAAATTTCTATACCATAGATGCAATATCAATAAGCAGAAAGCTCGGCTTGGGAGGAAGAGTAAATACTGTCCTTCAAGCAGCATTTTTCAAAATTATGAAAATATTCGACGAAGAAAAATCTCTTGAATTGATAAAAAAAGCAGTAGAAAAATCCTACTCCAAAAAAGGTGAAAATGTAGTAAAACTTAATTGTCTCGCAGCTGAACAGGGTATGGAAAAACTTAAAAAAATATCAGTACCGACACATTGGAAAAATTTAAAAAATGAAAATTCTATTTCCGAAAATATAAACGGAAAAGAAAATCTTAAAAAATTCGTGAAAAATATACTCACTCCAATTGCTTCACGAAAAGGAGACGATTTGCCCGTATCGGCTTTTTCTGATTATGTTAATGGGGTTATTCCTCCCGGTTCAGCAGCTTTTGAAAAAAGAGGAACTGCAAGCTTTATTCCTCACTGGATTCCTGAAAACTGCATTCAATGCGGATTGTGCTCTTTGGTATGTCCTCATGCGGTGATAAGACCGGCAGCTCTCAGTGATGAAGAACTTAAAAACGCACCCGACATTTTAAAATCCAAAAAAATGATTGGTTTTCCAAATCTAAACTTTTCGATCGTGATATCAGCTCAAGACTGTACAGGATGTGAGAGTTGTGTGGCAGTATGTCCGGGAATGCGCAAAAACAAAGCCCTTGAAATGAAAGAAGCGAAAAATGAACTTCCTGTTCAAGAAGCTTTCAACTATGCTCTGAAATTACCTTCAAAACCTGAAATACTAGAAAAATTTAAAGAATCTACAATTAAAGGAAGTCAATTTAAAAAACCTTTGCTGGAATTTTCAGGAGCTTGTGCTGGTTGCGGAGAGACACCTTATGCTAAGTTAGCAACTCAACTTTTCGGAGACAGAATGTATATAGCCAATGCTACAGGATGTTCGTCAATTTGGGGTGGTTCTTTCCCATCTTCACCATATACTGTAAATGAAAAAGGAAAAGGTCGCGCTTGGCAAAATTC
>CAKUZC010000018.1 GCA_934718145.1 uncultured Eubacteriales bacterium
CCTTTTATACTTCTCCAATAATCAATAGTATTTCCTTGTTGAACCAGTAGTTGATAAAATGTCACACCTAAAGCATAAACATCACGTTTTACGATTTGTTCTCTCTCTACAAAATTGCCCCTCGAATCCATTTCACATTCAGGAAGATACCCAGCACTTGCTATGCTAGCAAATATTCCTTTCTCACCTTCTTTTGGAATTTTTGTCAATGATCCAAAGTCGGTAACCACGACTCTTCTATTGGAAACAATGTTGTTTTGAATATATCTTCTCAGTCTAGCAAATTGTTCTTCCTGAAACAATTTAGCATCATTTTCTCCTATTTTAGATACTTTAATCTTTTTATCTATATTACTCATAATTTTATCTAATGATTCTTGTGATATATATCCAAGTACAAGATTTTTTAGTGATTTTAAATCATCTTTAACATCATTCAATTTTAATTTCAGATTTTTCCTCTGTTCTTTAGTAAGTTTAAATTCCTCACCAGAAGTATCATCAGGTATCTTTGACTTATCTATAGTTAAAAAGTTTTGAAATTTTATATCATTATGGGAATAACCTAAGCCATGTAAATATAGTACACTTTTCAATGCCTGTCTAGCATTCTTAATTACACTATCGAAAGTACGGTATGTTCCATTATTCTTACTAACTTTTAAATTCCCTTTAGCTAAAGGAGCTTCTAAAATATTATTGCTATCATCAATTTTATGGGGAACCACAGTATATTTCCGTGCACGTTTTTTAATCTTTTTGGTTGTATCATCATCTGTATCTTTTTCTTTAAGCTGATCGTTAAGTTCTGCTAATAAATTGAATTCTCCTATTGTACCACCAGTTTCGAGATTTGTAACTTTTAATCCAATTTCCTTATTACTTTTTGGATCTATGCAGGAGAAGAAAGCTCCATAAGTTCCGCTATTTATAAATCTTTTAACTGTATATCCTTTCGCCCACAAACATATGTCTGCTCCTGCCCACTGATGTGGTAAATCTCCATGATTATCATAATCCAAATAACCACCTGCAAATTTAGTATTTTTTTTATAGTTAACATCACGCAACAAATTTTTACGAAATTCAATATCTTCATCTAGCACTTTATGATAAGTAGTTAAAATATGATCAAACATGTCGCTAGATGTGATATAAGATCTTAAATCATTAAATTTTACCATTTCTTTCAGACAATTTATATTTTCTTTAACCAACTTATGTGCATCGACGCTATTTAAAATTTTCAAAAATAAATCAGTATTTGAAATCAATTGTTTCATTGTAGATTCATCTTGAAGCGCAGCTTTCAGTAAATTTATGTTATTAAGTAAATAATTATTATATTTCTTATCAGTTACTATAGATTTTAATGCATTTTTACTATCTATATTTTTTTTGAGATTGTTATTGCCCATAATCAAACTAAACAACTCTTTATTTTCAAGTATACTTTTATTTATTTCATCTTTATCAAAAAATTTTTTAGCTAAACCAAGTATTTCTTCAAGCTTTTCTTTATAATCATTACCAGTAACTTCTTCGAATTTTTTGCAATACTTTTTAAAAACTATCATTAATTTTTTCTTTAAGATAGAAGAAAACTTCTTTTCTTTTGAATGTTTATCTAAGTATCCAAAACATTCATCTGCTCTCCATTTATCTACTTCCTTATTTATAGAAGCAGTTGTAATACATGTTTTTAAACTTTTCACACTCTTATCTTTGCCCATTTAGATTACCCCCCCATAAAAAATAATTTTATATATAATTAGAACATATCACAAAAACATTGTCAAGTAATTTTATGATTAAATCATATAATTAGTTGGTTTACGTATTCCTTTCAATCATAACCACGCCTAAGAGATGTGTTATGAGAATCCTTATAAGAGCACAAGAAAACCGGCCATATCAAGACGGCCGGCTTTTAATATGTTCAGGCCAAAGAGAATTGATTATCTACTGTCCTTAAAAGGGGTTACGTATTCTTTAGTTTTTAATTTGTCCGCAGTCTAACCTTTATTACTTCCTGCACTTTTTAATGGTTTTATAGTCTTGATTTTTTCTAGAAAAATATAATATGTATAATTTTTTAAAAAATATTATAAATTTCATAAAAAACACTTGACATTATATATATATATATATAATTTAACTGTGCTCTTGGCCAAGAGACGAATTTTTAAAATTTATATTTAAAGGAGTGTATAACGATGGGTACAAATGCAACAATAGACAAAGGCAAAATTGAAGAGGGGATATCTAAAATATTGGATATAGTTAAGATTCTAAAAGATTATGATGGGAAAAAACAAGCATATGATCTGGTGACAGAAGATATACAACCTTTAGCAAAAGAAATGGTGGAAAAATTGGAGATCACATCAAGGGGTAAATTTTCTTCAGCTGAACTACATAAAAAACTACATCCAAACCCCAGCACAATGAATAATATGGCCCTAATATATGCCTTAGCACATGGTAACACTGCACCACTGTTTGGTCCGAACTCTAATGACCCAAATAGCCGGAAAGAAGACTGTAGTGGATGTGCAAAATTCTTGGCAGATTCCTACAATAAATTAAATAAAAAACTGATTAAATTCATTAAATAAAAAATATTAAAATTAAAAAAAGCTGGCGCCTAAATAATAGCGCCGGCTTTCAACGTAGTATTATTCTTCGCTCCATGTGTTCACGAACAAATTTAAACATCATATCCGAACATTCTTTAGCTAAATTTTTTCCTAGATTTCTTTCTAACGAAGCATCTATTTTATTTGATTTTATTATTCTTTCATGCATTTCTTCAATTTCTTTTGGACTTTTGGATTTAAGCATCCAATTGTCAGCGGCACTAACATAACAGGCTATAATTGTACGTATATCCGTGTAAATGTCAATTGATATCCCGTTTTTATTGAGCCAAACTTTAACTTCTTTATAAAGTTCTTGATAAACTGTATCAAAATTTGTTGTCCATTGATATCCTCCTAAGTATTTATATTTTTTAACAACTTCATTTGACATAACTATCATTCCTTTCAAGCTATAGTTTTTATTAAATAAAAATTTGTTTATTTGAAATGCATTTCATAAACAATTATATATATATATATATTATTGTCAAGTGTTTTTATATAAAATTTATAAATAAATGTTCTAACCAATACAAGGGCATTTGTATTGTTAAAATAACATAACATATGTTATAACATAAACACCAACATTTTAACCATTAAATTGCTTACAAAAATTCTCTCGCATCATTATAAACACATACTATCGAAATTACTGTTATTAAACATTTTTTATATCAAATTTATAAATAATTAAAAGCTCCCATACAACCATGAGAGCCTTTTTTAAACTTATATTTAATTTTTTTATTTCAAGAAAATTTGAATTGCTTTATACGTCATGTAAAGGTCAATTTTAGAAATTACCTCAAATGGAGCGTGCATTGAAAGCACAGGGACACCTATATCTATTACGTCTACATTTAAATTGGCAATATATTTTGCGATTGTGCCGCCTCCGCCTGTATCAACCTTTCCTAGTTCTCCACTTTGCCAGATAATATTGTTATCATTTAATAGCTTTCTTATTTCTCCCGTAAACTCTGCAGAAGCTTCCGATGTGCCATATTTTCCACCACTTCCTGTATATTTTTCAACTACAACTCCCCTGTTTACGAAAGAACTGTTTGCAACTTCATAATTATTCGGATAAGTTGGATCATATGCTGCATTGACGTCCGCTGATAAACATTTCGATTTACCTAAAACATCTCGGCATTTTACACCATCTAAATCTGCAAAATCAGAAATCAAATACTCAACAAAACGACACTGCATTCCGGTGTTTCCGTCACTTCCGGTTTCCTCTTTGTCAGTTAAAACAACAATTGCTGTTTTTTCGGGTACATCACAATCAAAAATAGCCTTAAATGAAGGATAAGCACAGGAACGATCATCATGGGCATATCCGCCTATCATACTTCTGTCAAATCCTATGTCTTGAGCTTTCATAGCCGGAACCAATTCTAAATCAGAAGATATAAAATCTTCTTCAATAATACCATATTTTTCATTTAAAATTTTAAGAATATTAAGCTTTACAAGTTCAGAACCTTCATCACATTTAAACGGCACACTTCCTATCATCACGTTTAAATCTTCACCTTTTATAGCTTCTGACATTTTTTTACCCATCTGTTCTCTTGCAAGATGAGGAAGCAAATCTGTCACGCAAAAACACGGCTCATCTTCTTTTTCTCCGATACAAACATCAACGTGAGTTCCGTCTTTTTTAACAATTCTTCCATGCAAAGAAAGTGGAATTGCAGTCCATTGATATTTCTTTATGCCACCATAATAGTGAGTTTTAAACATTGCAAAATCATTCGATTCGACGACAGGATTGGGTTTTAAATCAAGCCTTGGAGCATCTATGTGAGCAATAGATAAATTAGCTCCATCTTTAACACCATTTTTTCCTATTACTGCTAGAGCTATCATTTTTTCTCTATTGACAATATAAACTTTATCACCAGGATTGTATTTACGGTTCTTATCAAATAAAACAAATCCGTGTTTTTTGGCTTGTTCAAGTACAAAGCTTACATTTTCACGCTCTGTTTTTGCTTTATTGAGATAATCTTTGTAACCAACGCTAAATTCCTCGCAAGATTTCAGTTCATCATCGTTTAAAATTTTACAACCATTTTTTCTTTCGTAACAAAGTTTACTTTTAAGAGTTTTTATTTCACTATTCTTATCACTCATAAAACTTACCACCTTATTTTTTAAAATATAGTTTTTTATAAATTTTCTTTGCAGAAGCAACCTTTTTAACATAGTTTCTTGTTTCTTTATAGGGAATAAAATCCAGATTTTTTCCATCCGATGATATATTTTTATCAGACATCCACCGCTTAACTACACTGTCTCCTGCATTATAAGCACTAAGAACCACCTCATCGTTACTGTATTGTTTACGTAAAAGAGAAATAAAAAGCGTTCCGTACTTTATATTTATTTTAGGATTTTTAAGGTTTTCAACGCTTAAATTTTTTTCATGCGTATAAAGCTGAAGCCATTTAAAAGTATCAGGTGTTATCTGCATCAGACCAATTGCATTGGCATGGGAATGTGCTTCCTTATTAAACCCACTCTCGCATTTTATTATAGCATAAATAAGTTCCTTTTCAATTCCGTAATTTTTTGTCGCATTTTCGACTTCAGATTCATATTTTATGGGATAAAAAGCTTTCATTAAACGTTCATAGCCACCTGCTATAAAAAATACAAGTACTCCAAAAACAACAAAACCCATAATAGAAGTAACTACAGTCCTATTTACTCTTATTACTATTATGAATCCCCTCCCCTAAAGAAAATCTGACAAATATTTACAATTTGATAAATTTAAACCCTGCAGCCCTTATTAACCGGTTAAAAACCGCATCTGATACTTCATTTTCATTTTCGAAATGAGCATAAACGATTTTTACATTTAATTTATCTGCATCTCTCAAGGCATTAAACAAATTTTTTGCTTGTTGTTCAGGACATTTTCTCTTTCCATAAGATATATATGGAACTTTCAAAAACGGTATGTCTTCTTCAAAACAAATAGCTCCGACATTTTTTAATGCATTTAAATTTACGTATTCTGAATAATTTGGCGAAGAACCGCTCAACAGTATAACTTCAGTTTCAGGTGAATAGTGCTTATACTTCATGCCCGGAGAAATAACCTGAGTATTTTTCGATGGAGATTCAAAAACAAATTTGCTCATTTTTACAGTCCCTATAACACTAGATAGCTCTTTTTGAGTTATCAATCCCGGCCTAAGTATTGTCGGT
The DNA here is from genome assembly GCA_934718145.1 of uncultured Eubacteriales bacterium. Taxonomy (GTDB): domain Bacteria; phylum Bacillota; class Clostridia; order Oscillospirales; family Acutalibacteraceae; genus UMGS1491. The sequence continues at coordinate 5,874 of CAKUZC010000018.1, forward strand.
ACTTCACTTATAAGCGATAAAACCGTGGATTCAACCCCAACAGTGCAATCTCCACCGTCAAGTAATGCATCAACCTTTCCAGAAAGATCATTTATTACGTGTTCAAACTTCGTCGGGCTTGGTTTTCCGGAAATATTTGCTGAAGGAGCGACAAGAGGGGTTCTTGATTCTTCTATTATTTTACGGGCAATTTCGTGAGAAGGGAATCTGACCGCAACAGAATTCATCCCTCCTGTGACACAATTAGGTATGCTTTCATTCTTGGGAAGTATCATTGTAAGAGGTCCGGGCCAAAATTTATTTGCCAACTGCTGCGCCTTTTTAGGAAATTCCGACACCACTTTGTATATATCATTTAATTTTGATATATGAACTATAAGAGGATTATCTGACGGACGTCCTTTAGCTTTAAAAATATTTTTAACAGCTGTTTCATTAAAAACATTTGCCGCAAGGCCATAAACAGTTTCAGTGGGAATTGCAACAATTCCGCCATTTTTTAATATACTCGCTGCTTTATTCGTCTGAGTTTTGTCTAAGTATAAAGTATCCACATTAAGTTCCTTTCGGTAATATTAATTTCAAAATTAAGAATTTCCCGAAAGCTTTGCAGCTCTATCCGCAGTTATAAGTGCATCTATTATTTCATCGAGGTCTCCATTGAGAATATCTTCTAAACGGTAAAGTGTGAGACCTATTCTATGGTCAGTAACACGGCTTTGAGGATAATTGTATGTCCTTATTCTTTCGGAGCGGTCTCCTGTTCCTACTTGCATGCGTCTTTCCTCTGCTACCGCCATGTCCTGTTCGGCACGTTTAGCTTCTAAAAGTCTAGATTTAAGAACTTTCATCGCTTTATCCTTGTTTTTATACTGACTTCTTTCATCCTGGCATTCAACTACAACTCCTGTCGGGATGTGAGTAATTCTTATTGCAGATTCCGTTTTATTAACGTGTTGCCCTCCTGCTCCACCTGCACGATAAGTATCGATTTGTAAATCTGCCGGATTTATGTCTATTTCAACATCTTCAGCTTCCGGAAGAACAGCAACTGTAACAGTTGAGGTGTGCACCCTTCCCTGAGCTTCAGTATCGGGAACTCTTTGAACTCTATGAACTCCACTTTCAAATTTAAGACGTGAATATGCTCCTTCACCTGAAATCATAAAGCTTATTTCTTTAAATCCTCCCAGTTGAGTTTCATTAGAATTAAGTATCTCAGACTTCCACCTACGTTCTTGTGCATACATATTGTACATTCTAAAGAGTGCTCCCGCAAAGAGCGCTGCTTCTTCCCCTCCTGCTCCGCCTCTTATTTCTATTATTACATTGCGTTCATCATTAGGGTCTTTTGGAAGCAACAGTATTTTTAATTCTTCTGAAATTTTTTCTATTTTTTCCTTTGCCGATTCAATTTCAATTTCTGCCATTTCTTTTAAATCTTTATCAGAACCGCTTTCGGATAAAATTTCTTTTGCTTCATTTAAATTATTTTCTTCTTTTTTATACTCTCTATACTTTTCAACTATAGGCGTAAGGTTTTTGTACTCTTTCATTAGTGATTTGTACTCATTTTGATTTGATATTACCTCTGTATCGCAAAGGCTTTTGTTTATTTCTTCATATCTTTTTTCCGCAGATTCTAATCTACTGAACATATAAAACATCCTCTCACTGCTTTTTACTGATTTATAATTATACTACAAGACAATGTTGCATATCAAACTCAATAAGCTGTTTTGTATATATTATTGAAATTATTTTACAAATCTACTATCATTGTTTTAAATAATATTTCTTATTTACAATTTATGAAAGGAGAATATCTAATGATGGATTATCAAATTTTAGTAAATAAAACTCACAAGTTGGACGAAGAATATTTGAAAAATACAATTATTCCTCAAATAGTTAAAGTCGAACCTCATAAAAACAATGAAATTGTGTATCGCAGTTTCGGAATAGACGAAAAAGCAACTTTTCTAGAGAAGAAAACAGCAGATCAATTTGAAAAATTAAGAAAATTTGCACTGGAAAACAGTATAATACTCGGCATTACGAGTGGATATTTGTCCTTAAAACAACAAGAAACAAAGTATAATTACTTTGTAAGAAAAAATGGCTTGGAATTTGCCAAAAAGAGTGCCTGCCTTCCGGGATATTCGGAACATAATACCGGTCTTGCCTTAGACTGCGATATATTTAGAAATGGAAGATGGGCCGGAATTGCTCTTGATGAAAACGGAAATATAAATAAGGAAACAGCTTGGCTTCATTCTGTTTTGTCGAAATTCGGATTTATATTGAGATATCCCAAAGGTAAAGAAGCAATAACAGAAATGAAGTTCGAACCTTGGCATATAAGATACGTAGGAGAAGAGCTAGCTGACTACATTTATTCTAACGGAATTACCCTTGAAGAGTATTACGATTTAAAATCAAAAGAAAAACAAGATACCACTGAGGTGAAATAGTATTGAGAATTATTTTTATGGGTACCCCAGAATTTGCAATACCTTCTCTGGAAAGCCTTATCAAAGAAAATTATGAAATATGTGCCGTCTTTACCAAACCCGATAAACCTCAAGGGAGAAAAAAGGTAATCACTCCCCCTCCAGTTAAAGTTTTTGCTCAAGAACACGGCCTTGAAGTTTTTCAACCTGAAAAATTAAAAATTCGTGAAACTGCAGAACTAATTGAAAATTTAAATCCGGACGCTATAGTAGTAGTTGCATATGGTAAGATTTTGCCGAAAAATATAATAGATGCCCCAAAATATGGATGTATAAACGTTCATGGTTCGCTTTTGCCTCAATATCGAGGAGCTGCTCCAATACAATGGAGTATAATAAACGGAGATAAAGTGACAGGTATTTCCACTATGTTTATGGATGAAGGATTAGATACAGGAGATATACTGCTCCAGAGTAAAGTATCAATAAACGATGATGAAACATCAGAAGATCTCAAAAAAAGGTTGTCTGTGATCGGTGCAGACTTGCTTATAAAGACACTTAAAGAATTGGAGGCAGGTACTCTCCAAAGAATAAAACAAGACGACGCAAAAGCCACTTTATCTCCCCCTCTGGACAAAATAAATGGAGACATAGACTGGGGAAAAACCGCTCAGGAAATTCACAATTTAGTAAGAGGTTCAAACCCTTGGCCTATAGCTCACACTCTTTTGAGAGGGAAAAATTTCAGAATATATAGGTCAAAAGTTTCAACATATTATTCATCTTGCCCAGGTAAAATTATTTCTACTAATCCTCTTATCGTAGGATGCGGCGGAAACACTTCTTTGCAGTTATTGGAAGTTCAAATAGAAGGCAAAAGACGTATGGCAGCAGGAGATTTCTCAAGAGGATACAGGCTTTCAGCCAATACAGTACTCGGGAATATGCTACCAAGTATACAAAACAAATTCGAAGAGGTATAAACTTGAAAGTTGTAATATTATCCGCCTCAACTGGCGGAGGACATATGAGTGCAGCTAATGCATTAAAAGATTATCTGAGATCAAAAGATACCGATGCAATGGTTATAGATGCCATAGAATATATAAGCCCGCTTCTTAATAGAACAATTACTGAAATTTACGAATATATGGCTACAAAAAATCCATTACTTTGGAAAATGATGTACAATTCTTCAAATAAAAAATCTTTTAATAGTATAATCGGCAAAACTAACAGCCTCATAAGCAATAAACTTATACCTCTTTTGGAATCATGTGACCCTGATGTAATAGTAACAACTCACCCTTTCACTACAGAAATGATTTCCAAATTAAAAAAGCACAAAAAGACAAGCATACCATTAGTATGTATAATGACCGATTATGCTCCTCACAGAACGTGGATAAGTCCGAATGTAGATGCTTATGTTGTTGCAAACGAAAATATGATAACACCCATGATTGAAATGGAAGTAGAACCCGATAAAATTTATCCCTTTGGGATACCGGTCGACGATGCGTTTTTCAATCGACAAAATAAAGAAGAACTTATGAATGAACTGAAATTAAAAAGCGGAATACCTACAATTTTAATAATGGCCGGAAGTTGCGGTTTTGCGAACATAGAAAAAATTTACAAAGAACTTCAATCCATAGAAAAAGATTTTCAAATAATAATTATTACCGGTAAAAATAAAAAACTTTATGAGAATATGCAAAAAGTTATAGACGGTAAAAAAACAGGTATAAAAAATAAAATTCTTGCAAAAATTTCTGAAAAAGCACCTGAGCTAAAACGTATGAAGTTCATAAAACGATATCAAAACAAAACAGATACTTCTCGCTACCCTAAGAATACACAACTGATATATTTCACCAACGAAGTAGAAAAATATATGAGTGTATCGGATTTGATACTCACCAAACCCGGAGGGTTGACTGTAAGCGAAGCATTAGCTTGCAATTTACCTATGGCGCTTTACGATGCAATACCGGGACAAGAAGAAGAAAATGCCAATTTTTTAGTAAGTAACAACATGGCGGTAAAATTGAACTCTTGCGAAGGCATTGCCAACACGGTAAACGACCTTATTTCTAACCCTCAGAAATTACATGCAATGAAATATAATTGCACAAATTTTGATAAATCAGACTCTTTAAAAAATATCTTTAATTTAATAAAAAGTTTAATGAAGTAGTAAATAAGTCCATTTGAACAGTAAAGTTTGAATGGATTTAAAATTAGTAATTAAAAAATTATAATTCAACTAATAAACATAATTTAGGTATACACTGAAAATATATTTATTGGTCGCGCAAATGTTTCAACAAATTCAACAGTTTATTCAACATAATATTTACAAATGTGTTGTCAATAATTTTAAAAGGAGTTTATTATGCTTACAGACATTGAAATTGCAAACAATACCCCGTTAAAACCTATAACTCAAATAGCTAAAAACATAGGGCTAAACCCCGATGAAATAGAGCTTTACGGAAATTATAAAGCAAAAATAAAAGACACAGTTTTTGAAAAGTTGAAAAATAAACCCGATGGAAAACTTATTCTCGTCACGGCAATCAATCCTACTCCTGCCGGGGAAGGTAAGACAACAGTTACCATAGGACTTAGTCAAGCAATGTATAAAATAGGAAAAGACGCTGTAACTGCACTCAGAGAACCTTCACTCGGACCGGTATTCGGAATTAAAGGCGGAGCAACAGGAGGAGGATACTCTCAAGCTTTGCCAATGGAGGATATTAATCTTCATTTTACCGGAGATATGCATGCAATAACTTGCGCAAATAATCTTTTATGTGCAATTTTGGACAATCATATTCACCAAGGAAATGAACTTAAAATAGATCCTAGAAGAGTATTAGTAAAGCGATGCTTGGACATGAACGATCGAGCTCTGAGAAATACAGTTATAGGACTTGGAGGAAAAATTAATGGAATTCCTCGTGAGGATGGATTCATAATAACTGTCGCAACGGAAGTAATGGCGATATTGTGTCTATCAAAAGATTTGGAAGATTTAAAACAAAAACTCGGAAATATATTAGTAGCGTACTCATTTTCAGGTACACCGATATATGCTAAAGATTTGAATGTTCACGGCGCTATGGCAGCTCTTTTAAAAGACGCTTTAAATCCAAATTTAGTACAATCTACCGAAGGAACACCGATAATAATACATGGCGGACCATTTGCAAATATCGCACATGGATGTAATTCGATAAGGGCAACAAAGTTAGCTTTAAAACTCGGTAATTACTGTATAACTGAAGCAGGTTTCGGAGCAGATTTGGGAGCAGAAAAATTTTTGGATATAAAATGTCCATTATCTGGAATTAAACCGTCATGTATAGTTATTGTCGCAACTGTCCGCGCTTTGAAATATAACGGAGGAGAAAATAAAGAAAATTTCAAATCCGAAAATATACTCGCATTAAAACAAGGCATAGAGAATTTGGGAGTCCATATTGAAAACATGAAAAAGTACGGAGTGCCGGTGGTCGTTGCACTAAACAGATTTAAAGATGACACTCAAAAAGAAATAGAATATATTGAACATTATTGTGAAAATAGAAATTGCAAATTTTCTGTGTGTGAAATATTTGAAAAAGGAGGAAACGGCGGAATTGATTTAGCTTTGCAAGTTTGTAAATCTTGTGACGAAAAGTCTGATTTTTCACCGTTATATAAATTTGAAAGTAAAATTAAGGATAAAATTTTTAAAATAGCAAAAGAAATATACAGAGCAAATGAAGTTAATTACTCCATTGAAGCGGAAAAATCTTTAAAAGAAATAGAGGAACTAGGAAAAAGCAATTTACCTGTATGCATAGCAAAAACGCAATATTCTCTTTCCGACGATGCATCTAAATTGGGGCATCCGAAAAATTTTAGCATGACGGTAAGAGATGTGGCTCTTTCAAATGGAGCGGGATTTATAGTAGTTTTAATGGGAAATATATTGAAAATGCCCGGTTTACCAAAAGTTCCGGCAGCGAATAACATTGATGTAAGTAAAGATGGAAAATTCTCCGGAATATTCTAAATTCAATCCGCCATAAATTGGCGGAAATTTTTTATATTTATACTTGACATATAAAAATCAGGCTGTATAATTATATTGTGAATAAATTATAAAAATATGTAAGGAGGAGTTTAGTATGAGTCTTCTTCACAAAGAATTTCATACATCTGATTATAACTTTTATTGTCCTGATTTGAGTAAAAATATCAACTATGTTTTTGTTGATAAAACAAAGACAGGTGGAAAAATGAAATTGGTATTTCTAAACACAAATGAAGTTTCCAGTTTAGAGTATCGAAAAAAATTGTGTGATTGTTTAGGAACGGGCCTAAATGATAATGAAATTAAAAATATAAAACATCCAGGTGGAAAGGATTTCGTTATAACTGGAAGCTCCGCAAAAATACGTTCAAAATTTATAAAATATTTTGATGATGATTTTGACTTTCCAAAATTAGGGAAATTCAAACTAAGCAAGATAATTTCAAAGCCTACTAAACTAGATGAAGATGTAGTAAATAAAATTGATAAGGGTAATGAGAAACTTGTTTGTGGTGTAAAATTACTTCCAGAAAAATGGAAAGAAAGTTTTAACAGTGGTGAAACTAAGGCCCTACAATCTCAAGATGTAGAATTTATGAAAATATATGATGAAAAAATTTCTTCAAAAATAACTCCCAGTAAAGAAGAGTCAGATA
>CAKUZC010000019.1 GCA_934718145.1 uncultured Eubacteriales bacterium
CACCTGAACCTCAAATTATTGCTAAGGGAGGAAAAGGAGGAGCGGGAAATATGAATTTTGCTACTCCGGTAAAACAGTCTCCTAAATTTTCAAAGCCGGGAGAAAAATGTATTGAATCTGAAATAAAATTGGAATTGAAATTGTTAGCAGATGTTGGACTTGTAGGTTATCCAAATGTTGGAAAATCCACTATTATCTCAATTGTAAGTGAAGCAAAACCACAGATAGCAAATTATCATTTTACTACTATTTCTCCAATTTTAGGCGTTGTAAAGTACGATGACAAGTCCTTTGTAATGGCAGATATTCCCGGACTTATAGAAGGAGCATATAAAGGAATAGGTTTAGGTCATAATTTTTTAAGGCATGTTGAAAGATGTCGTTTGTTAGTACATGTAGTAGACGTTTCCGGCTGTGAGGGAAGAGACCCTTGTAAAGATTTTGATATTATAAACAATGAACTGGTTAAATTTAATGCCGAACTTTCTAAAAGACCTATGATAGTTGTCGGAAATAAGTGCGATATTGCTTCTGAAGAACAGATTAGTAATTTTGAAAAATACGTTAAAGGAAAGGGATATGAGTTTATAAAAGTTTCTGCTGCTACCGCTAAGGGTATAAGAGAAATGTTAAATATTATTATAAATAAAATAGAAACTTTACCTCCATCCCATTTATTCTTACCTGACACAACATATGAGGAAATTACTTCAAGAGATGACGATAAGTTAGAAATAACAAAAGAAGGTAAAGTCTATATTGTTAAAGCAGCTTGGCTTGATAAGTTGATTGATTCTGTAAATTTTGAAGATTACGATTCTATGTGCTATTTTCAAAATTATTTAAATAAAGCCGGACTTACTGAAGCCCTCCACAATGCGGGAGCTGTAGAAGGGGATACTGTAAAAGTGGGTGAAATAGAGTTTAATTTTTATGATTAAATCCTTGCATATGTTTGATAAAAATTTAATTTCAAAAGAGAATATAGGTATGATGAGCCCTCAAAAATTAGCTTTCATAGGCGATGCAGTGTACGAACTTATGGTCCGTCAGAAGATAATAAGTAATAACGAAGGAAATATAGGTAACTTAAATGCATTAAAAGTTAAGAATGTTTGTTGTACGGCTCAATCGGAATTGTATGAGAAAATCAAAAATAGTTTAACTGAAGAAGAAAATGAAATTTACAAGCGAGGTAGAAATGCTTACGTAAGTCATTCTCCAAAAAATATTTCTCCTGCGATATATCATAGAGCTACAGGCATAGAGGCTTTATTCGGATATTTATACTTAAACTCACAGCTTGAAAGGCTTAATGAATTCATAAATTTACTGAGTTTATAATTTTGTAATAAATATAGTTAAAGTTTTATGATAGTTTTTTTAAAATAAATATTGAATTTTTTCACTTATTGTGATATAATTACATTAAAGATTAGAGATTAAAGGAGAATGATTAAATGTTAGGTTCTTTCTGTTGGGTTACGATTAGCTTTGCTGCTCTTTTCAAATTTTTAGATGATTCTAAAAGGACAATTTCGGATACTATTGGAGCCGTGTCCTATGTTGTTGATTGCTTTAAAAAATAATTAATATTAATAAGGGGAGAGTATTTATAATGATTTCTTCAAATCCATGTAAAGGCACTTGGGATTGCGTAGTTAAGATATCTAAGTTTTTTCTATGGATAAGCGGTATGGCTGCTTCAATAGGAGGTTTAGGATACGGATTCGGGTTTATAAGTGAAGAAAGTAAAAATAAATTAATCAAAAATCTTGGAATTAAAGTTATATAGTGTGTCTTTAAAAATAGCAGATATTAGTTTATCTGTTATTTTATTTATTTTAGAATAATTCATGCTTTTGATGTATATTTTTTCAATTTGGTTATGAATTTCTAAAGCTTTTTTCAAATTTGTTACGGATTCTTTATACATTTCTTTGCAAAATTTTTTGTTAAATTTTAGTAAATTTTTTTGGGACGAAATTTTTTCATGTAATAAAAATCTTTTGGTTGTAATTTTTTTTGAAATAAAATTTTTAGGTATTTCTGAAATTTCTTTAGAATTTTTGATTGCAAATCCTATTTTAAGTTCTGGTATAAAGAGGGCGTTGAGATTTTTTGAAGGGCAAAACGGTGAATTACATGTTATAACATTGTAATTTTTGCTTAAGCTATAATTTTTTATTTTTGTGATTATATGATTTCCTATTAATCCAAAGTTGTCTTCTATTACAAATAATTTTTCCGACATGCTAAAAAGTGTATTATCGAAAAATATGTACCCTTTTGGAGTAATAGCACTTATCAACCTTTTTTGCTCACAGGAAAGTTCATGTTTGTTTTTTACTTTTTTAAATAATTTTTTTGCAAGTCTTTCACAGTATGCGTTTAATGAATCGTAATCAACGCTTTCATCTATAATTTTGGAAGATTCGGAAAAAGCACATCCAAATGCTTTTAAATATCTCTTTGAAATTTTATGATACAATGAATTTTTTGAACAAAGTTCATATATCTTATCTTTTGATTTATAAAGTGATTTTTTATTCCATGCTTCCCCTAGATTGATAATTGAATCTGATACACCGGGATACATGGGTTCTAGAACATGAGGAGCGGTGCCGTCGGCAACGGCGATTTTGAGTTCCGGCAATATTATGGCATCTAAAGAATCAGGGTCAGAGGAGCAATGAATTAGCTCAGACTTGATTCCATTTTCCATAGCTTTTAAATTAATTTTTTTCATTATGGTTGATTTTCCTGTTCCAGGTCCGCCCTTTAATATGTAGCAAAACCAACCTTCTTTAGGGTCGTATAAATCTTTAAATACTGAAAAGAATCCTTCTGTTGTACTTGAAGCTAAAAAGAATTCAGTTGTTAAAAAATTGTTTTTCATTAAAAAATCACTCCTTTTTATCAATAATATGATTTAAGTAAAATTTGCGTGATATTTTATAAATTAAGTTAATTAAAAGTGTGAGACAGGTTATTAATTTACAATGTTAATTTTTATCATTTACAGAAAACAAATCTTGATATATTTTAAAATTTGTTTTTAAACTTATTTTAATGTACAATATACTTAGATTAGAAATTAAATTAGAAGCAGTGATATGATGCTTGCAAAAATAGCAGTAGAGAAAATTTCGTATTATGCGGACGAGATGTATAGTTATTCGGTGCCGAAGGAATTTGAAAATGCAATTGACGTTGGAAGTAGGGTGATAGTTCCCTTTGGAAAAGGAGATAGCCCTAGATTTGGTATTGTCATTGAATTAGAATTTGGTAGTAAAGAAAATTTGAAGGAAATTATTGCGGTTTTGGATGAAAGTCCTCTTATCTCTTTCAAAGAAATTTCTATTGCCAAATGGATGAAGAAACGTTATTTTTGTTCTTATTTTGATGCCATTAAGCTTATGCTTCCGCCCGGAATGAAATTGAACCTTAGCAGTATAAAATATAAGGTCAAAGCTGATAAAGTTCCGGATTTATCAGATGAAGAAAAAATATTATGGGGCCGAATTATTGATACAGGAAAAAGAGTATTAACTTTAAAAACTATAAGCAAATGGAAAATAAAAAATTATATATCTATATTAAAGACATTTTCGTTAAATGGATTTCTCGAAAAAGAAATTGAAAGTTTTGAAAATGCAGGTAAAAAGTGTTTAAAATCGGTTAAAATTTGTAATGAAAATATAAAAAAAATAAAGACTTTTACTTCAAAGCAAAGTAAAGTCATAGACTATTTAAAAAATAATTCGTCTGTCACAATTAAACAAATTTGTTATTTTACTGGAGTGAGCGAAAACGTAGTTCGTACTCTTTTAAAAAAAGGTGCGATTATGTCTTGCGAAATTTCGAATGGTAATAATAGCGTCCATATTTGCTCTCCACTGGAATGTAAGTATGCAAAACCAAAATTAAGTGTAGAACAGGAAAAAATTTTTAAATCACTTTATTCAATGTATGAAGAAAAAAAGTTTAATGTTTCTCTTCTCCACGGAATAACGGGAAGCGGTAAAACTGAGGTTTTGCTGAGTTTGGCTGATAAAGTTATAGAGAGCGGTAAAAGCGTTATATTTATGGTACCTGAAATTGCTTTAACTGCTCAGTTTATTGATTTGTTTAAAAGAAGATACGGAAATAAAGCGGTACTTATTCATAGTTTGCTTTCAGATAAGGAACGAAGCTTTTCTTGGCACGAGTTAAAAAAAGGAAAAATCGCAGTAGTTCTGGGGACAAGAAGCGCAATTTTTGCCCCTGTTTCAAACTTGGGTTTGGCAGTAATTGATGAAGAACATGAATTTACATATAAATCTGACTCTACTCCTCGATTTAATGCAAAAGATATCGCTAAGTACAGGTGTTTTGAAGATAACGCTTTATTAGTTTTATCTTCTGCGACCCCTTCTTTGGAAAGTTATTATAATGCTAAAATAGGTAAATATAAGTTATATTCTCTGAAACAAAGATATGGAAGTGCTATTTTACCAAAGATAAAAATTGTGGACATGAACCATCAAAATAATAACCTTAGAATTAATAATTTCAGTACGGAATTAATAGAGGCGTTGGTAAAAAACTTAAAATCAGGAAAACAATCTTTAGTTTTTCTGAATCGTCGAGGATATAATCCATTTGCTAAATGTATATCGTGTTCAAATGTGATTTTATGTCCGAATTGCAGTGTATCACTCAATTATCATAAGGCAAATGGCAGACTTATGTGTCATTACTGTGATTATTCCCGTGAATTTATATCTAAATGTCCTGAATGTGGTTCCGAAAAGATCGTTTGTTTCGGAGTTGGGACTCAAAAAGCAGAAGATTATTTAGCGACTGTAATTCCTGAGGCAAGAATTTTGAGAATGGATTCGGATATTAAAAATTTGAAAAATTCTTACGAAATAGAATTAAAAAAATTTGCAGACGGTGAATACGATATTTTACTTGGAACGCAAATGATTTCCAAAGGATTTAATTTTCCAAACTTGACTCTTGTAGGAGTTTTATCTGCTGATCAGTATATGTATAACAGTGATTTTAGGAGTTATGAAAAAACTTTTTCAATTTTAACTCAAGTTGTAGGTAGAGCGGGAAGAGGAAAATATCCCGGTGAAGCTATAATACAAACTTTTACTCCTGAAAGTGAATTTCTTCAACTATGTTCTAGGCAAGATTATGAAACATTTTTTGAACAGGAAATAGCAATGCGTCGGGCAATGCTTTATCCGCCATTTGTCGATGTATGTGTAATAGGATTTGTATCTAAAAATGAATTTAAAGCTAAAAATTCAAGTTTAAAATTTTTTGAATGTTTAAAACATGAAGCAGGGGAAAATTATAAAAAGCTTCCTTTAAGAATTTTTTTACCTTGTGCAGCTAATTTAAAGAAAATATCCGGAAATTATAGATATAGAATTATAATAAAATGTCGCAATAATAGAGATTTTTTAAATTTAATATCAGATTCTCTAAAAGATTTTTATAAAAAAAGTGCTTCCGGAGACGTTCGTGTGTTTGTAGATATTAATCCCGGTTCAATTTTATGAATTCCAATAATAAATTTGAACAATTTTTTGAAGATTGTTTTATAAAAGTTTTAAAATCAACGGTAGAATTACTGTCGGCTGTGTCCGATATAGATTTTATCACTCCAAATTCAATATTATTAATAAAACAGACTTGCCCTATACTGCCGGCTTCCATTTCACACGCAAAGCCATTAAAATAATTTTTTAGATTGTGCAATATTTCAGGAGAATTTATGAATTGATCTCCTGTTAAAATTGTTCCGTAATGAATGTTGAGATTTTTGATATTTTTTGAAGCCAATATTAATTTGTCTGATATACGTTTTGTACATGGAATCTCCACTTTACCAAGTCCGCTTATTTCACCTTTTTTTCTTCCCGGGAAAGCACTTACATCAAAATCATGTTGAATAACGCCTTTACCTATGACGATATCTCCAATTTTGATGTTATCTGAGATTCCTCCTGCTACACCAACATTAAGTATTATATCCGGATTATACTTTATAATCATTGATTGAGTGCACATAGCAGCATTAACTTTACCCACACCTGATAACGCTGCTACACAATTTGTTTTAGATATGGTTCCTGTCGTGAAGTTCAGGGAGCATATTTTTTCTTTTTTTGTGTTGTCCATTAATTTTATTATCTCTTCTATTTCTTGAGGTTCTGCACATATAATTCCAATCATTTTAAATCTCCTGAATTTATTTAAAAGTAATTCACATAATAAAGTTATAGTATAACAGACATACTGTTAAAATGAAATTTTTTAAGGAGATTTTTTATGGAATATTTAAGAGCATTTATAGTTGGTGGATTTATTTGTGTAATTGCACAAATATTTATTGACAAGACAAAGGTGACTCCGGCGAGAATTTTAGTAGGTTTGGTGCTTTCCGGTGTAGCTTTAACTGCTTTGGGACTTTACGAACCGATTGTGCAGTTTGCGGGGGCGGGAGCTACGGTTCCTCTTTCAGGATTTGGATACCTTATGGCCAAAGGAGTTGTGGAAGCAATTCAGAAACAGGGCTTTTTAGGTATCATAACGGGAGGTCTTACGGCGGGAGCAGCAGGAATTTCAGCAGCGATATTTTGTGGTTATATTGCTGCACTGTGTACACGTTCGAAAGATAAAAGTTAATATATTACAAAATATTCGCTTTGAACTAAAATAGCGAATATTTTTATATTTAAATATGAATTATTGACATTTTTATGAAACAAAGGTAGAATGTAATAAAATTTAGTAAGGAGTGAGAAAAAATGGATTTTGGGGATATATTTAAAGGATTTAAAGATTCTGCCGAAACAAAAGTTACAGGGTATGTAGTTAATCAAGTAGCTAAATATGTTAATACATTGCTTGAAGAACATTTAGATGTTTGGATAAGAGAATCTCTAACATCAGTGGGTCGAATCTTACAGCAAGCAGGGGGAGCGCTAGCAGATTTTCCGATAGTAGAAACAAAATATAATTTTTTGGGTAAAAAACAGTCCAAGGATATTAAGACGTTATTGAAGTCTTATTATGACTTGAGTAAAGGTGTTCCTGGAGGATATTCTGCTTTCGTGACAGATTGTTATAATAAATTAAATAATTACTTAGATGGATATATTCAGTGTATTAATCGGATAAAGGAGGAAGCATGTTCTCTTAAAGATTTATACAAAATTAAGAAAGATTTGACAACATGTTTAACTACTATAAAAGATTTTTCTGAAGGATCTGGCTATAAGGATAACACTGTTAGCAAAATAATTGAGCTTAGTGAAGAGAATATTAAAGAAAAGGAGGTAAAAGGAGAAGCTGAAAAGAAAGAGGAATTTAAAACAGGTACTTTGGGAGACTTTATAGGAATGGTATTTATTCCCCTTTTGAATTCAAGTTTAAAGAATTTAGAAGAAAATAAACATGGAGAGTGTGCTATTTACATCGGCAAAGAGGAAGAAAAAGGGTTTAAATTAGATTTTAATAAACTTGGTCTTAGCACTCAAAAAACTACATTAAATAACGGAAAACCGGAGACCAAATACAAAGGAGAAGTTATTAATGCTCATATAAACGAAGGAAATAAAGATTATCTAGAAAAATTAAAAAGTTATTCTGAAAAAATTTATAAAGAAGCAGAAAAAATAAAAAAAGAAATAGATAAAAATAATTTAAAAATAATAAGCAAAATTAGCAAAAATATGTTAAGTGATGATAGAGAACGTTATGGAATAAACCGCCTTGATAAAGAATATTCTGAAATTAAAGAATTGGTTTCTGATGAATTGAATGAATTGAAAAAATTGAAAGACAGTATTATAAAAGATGATAATGTTGCTTCAGTTTATAGTTTATATGAAAAAGTTAATTCTTATATTAAATTAATTAGAGAAAACTATCAAAAATCTTTATCTATATATGACAAAATATTTGATTGCATAGATAATTTTGTTCCTTATATTTCTGAAATAAATAAGTGGAAAAGAGATATTGAAAAGTGGATAGATGTTATTTCTTGGAGTGAACTATTTAGTGATGAAGTAAAACGAGCTTTAATTAATTCGCATGTAAAATATTTTAATGTTTTTTATAACACTAATGAAATTGATAAAAATACAGATTTAGTTGGAGGTTTAAAAAAAGCCAAACAGTATTATAATATCATTTCTGAATTATATAAAATTGTATCTAACGAGAAAATTTTTAATGGATGTTACAAAAAAATTAATGATTTAGGGTTTGAAAAATATGGGGAATCAATCAAGAAAGAATTCAATAAATCTATTGAAAAAATACTCTCTAAAGATATTGAAAAAAATATTACGATTAATGTTAATACAGAGCTGAAAAAATTAAAAGAAAATGTATCTTTGGTAGAACGATGTGCTAAAGTTTATAAAGATTTAGAACTATTGAGGAAAAATATAGAAAACACTAATTACGATGATGCTAAATCAGAAGCAGACGAATATTTAAAATCAAAGCCTAAAAGAATAAATGTTTTGAATTCAAAAGAATCAATAAAATGTGAAATTACAAAGGTAGAAGGTGAGATTTCATTAATAAAATCTATGCTTTCCAAAACCGAAAGAATAACACTAAAGGCCAGTTCTTTAAAAGATAAGATCAAAAGTAAGCTGGGAATGGACTCCAAAAGTAAAGATGGAAAAGGTAAAAAAGAGAATGATTCTGAAGTTAAAAAGAAATAATCTAAATAATATAGTCTTACGGAATAATCCGTAGGATTTTTTCTTAATTTTGTGGTATTTTAAAATCTTTAAATGCAAGCATTGTAATATCGTCCGAACGCTCGGCTCCATCTGAAAATTTGTCTATTTCTTGTCGTAAATGATTTACTACATCTGTAATTTTCAATTCTTTTGTAGAGTCATTGTTGAGTATACTTTGAAGACGTTCTTTTGAAAAAAGTTCTCCTTCTGGATTCATTGCTTCAGTCACTCCGTCAGTGTATAGAAATAACGAATCTTCAGGTTTTAATACAGTTTTATTTAATGAATATTTAGCATCAGGTATTCCTCCCAAAACAAAACCGTGTGGTGATTCTATAAAATTATATTCATCTGATTCCTTTTTATAAATGAGCGGAGGATTATGACCAGCATTTGAAAATGTAAATCCCCCCGTTGTTATATCTATAACCCCTACAAAAGCTGTAACAAACATGCCTGCTTCATTATTTTCACAGAGCATTTTATTTACTTTTTGAAGAGCTTTTTCTGGCGAATCTCCTGCTTGTAGTTGATTTTTTATAAGTATTTTTGCTATGACCATAAATAATGCCGCGGATACGCCTTTGCCTGATACGTCAGCTATGACTATAGCAAGATGCTTTTTGTCCGTAAAGAAAAAATCATAAAAATCTCCTCCTACTTCTCGAGCAGGATCCATTAAGGCATATATATCAAAATCTTGTCTTTCCGGAAAAGCAGGGAATATACAAGGAAGCATACTTTTTTGTATTTTTTTTGCAACCATAAGTTCGCTGTGAATTTTTTCTTTTTCAGCGGTAGTTTGCTTTAAATTTTCCATGTATGAAATTAAATTTTCTGTCATTTTATTAAACGAATTTGAAAGGTCTCCCAATTCATCTTCAGATTCTACTTTAATACGTGAGGAAAAATCTCCATCACCGATAATTTTTGCTTGATTTCTAAGTTTTTTAATAGGTGATGACAATTCTTTTGAAAGTTTTATTCCAATTAAGTAGGTTACAGATGCACACAACAGGAAAATCAAGAAGAAACGTACTGCAATTTTTATAAGATTAGTTCTGATTGAATTTTCAGTATTTTGAGTAGAAGCATTTATTACTGATTGAATTTCCGATATCGGTGATAGTATTTCATCTGATTCACATGCTATTCCCAGACACCACTTTGGAGTTACCATAGGTGAATAAGCTACATAATAGTTTTTTTCGTTTATCGTTGCTGTGTCAACTCCAGTTTGAATTTTGGACATTTTAGAAATTAAATTTTTATATGATTCTGATGTTTCTTTGGAATCTAACGGATTTTTGATAAAGTTTTTATTTTCTTGTTCTGAAGTGTTTATATTGTAATCAGGATGCATTATAATTTCTCCGTTTTTATCGACTACAAAAGCTTTGCTTGTACTTCCTAATTTTGTTCCTACTATATATTTGTTTATATCTCCTATATGCATATCTATTCCAACTGTTCCCAGTATTTCTCCCTTTTCATTGGCAAATGATTTTGAACATGTTATGCAAGGAACCCCGTCGCTCATACTTATATATGTGCTTTGCCACACAGGAAGATTGTTTTCGCTCTTAAATGCATCTACTGCGTCTTTATACCACGGTCTAGCTTTGGGAACATACTTTTCTTTTGAGTTACCTAAAGAGTAATGATAACAAATTCCGCTTTCTGTTCCTACATAGATTGAAGAAACGGCTTCATTACTTGAATATATTGATTTGGCAATATGAGATAAGTTGCTTATTAAGTATAGTTCTTTTTTTAAGTTGTCTGGTACAGGATTGGAAGAAAGAACCATTTTTTCTTTTTGTGAATTTGATTTTTCATCATTTGAAAGAGTTTTCCATTTTTTCGGATTCAATGTGTATGCGTTATCTAAATTTTTACTTGATGTATTGAATGCAAGTATATATTGGCCATTTTCAGATATACTTTCAGGGTCTACTATATAAGCATTTTCTGATGCATTATCTCTGGAATTTTCGGATTTTTTTTCTGTTAATTCCGGCATAGGTAAATTATGACCCTTGAAGTTTTGGGGATTTTTATAGATATCTTCAGCTGCTATGCACAATGAATTTATTTCGTCGCTTATTTCTTCAAAAATGTTATCAGAAGCGTCGGACATTGAGCGAGAAATTTCTTCCAAGTAAGTTTTAGATTGGTTTTCCATAGATTCTTTGCTGGTTTTCGATATAAAATTTCCTAAGTTGCTCGATTCAGTTTGGGCATCATTAGAAAAACTCAATATTCCTATTATAGCGGGAATTATTGATGTGATTTGTGCTGTCAAAGAAATAAGAAGTGTTGATATTAAGATTTTTTGACCTATTTTTAGTTTTCTAACATATTTACTGAGCATAAAAATAACTCCTTCCATGTTGTATGAAGGAATTATATCACAATATCTATTAAAATGATATATAGCTCGATTATTGTTGTCTAAAATACATAATAATCATAAAACGGACTTACACACTAAAGTTATAAACTGTTTAAATCATATTTTTATGCTTTAAAATAGCCCAAGTTACAAACATCGAAACAGCGGAAAGTGCGAACGGAAACCACCAATATTCCATTAATGGTATGCCTGGATTGTTCATTCCGTAAATTCCCGAAACTATTGTAGGAATGGAAAGAATTAGTGTAATAGATGCAAGTATTTTCATGACGACATTTAGATTGTTGGAAATGATTGAAGAAAACGCGTCCATCGTGCCTGTCAAAATATTTAAATAAATTTCTGACATTTCAAGAGCTTGTTTAAACTCTATTGTAACGTCTTCCAACAATTCTGATTCTTCTTCTGTTATCTTTATATATCTTCCTCTTGCAATTCTTCCAATCATTATTCCTATAGATTTAAGTGATGCAGAAAAGTAAACAAGCGATTTTTCAATCTCCAAAAATTGAATTAATTCCTTATTTTTCATTGATTTTTTTAATTCTTCTTCAACATGTTGCGTTATTCTGTTTATTTGATTTAAGTATTTTAGATACTTTCCTGCCATTCTGAGCATTATTTGAAATACAAAATACCTTCTATTTTCCGGATATGCATTTTTTATCAATCCTTCTGAAAACTCTCCTAGTATAGAATTTTCTCTGAGGGAAATTGTTATCAAATTTTCTGGAGTTATTATTATGCTTAATGGTGTCGTATAGTAAGTTAAATTTTTACCGCTTCTGTTTACTACCGGGCTGTCTATTATTATCAAAGTGGTTCCGTCTTCGTCGTCAATATGTGAGGATTCTTCCTCGTCCAAAGAAGCTCTGACAAATTCGGGCTCAATTTTAAATTTTGAAATAAGAAAATTTATTTCTTCTTCGGTAGGAGATATGCAGTTCACCCAACATTCTTTTTCATAATGATTTATTTTTGAAGTTTTTCCGTTCACAGTTTTATAATAATTTATCATATAATTCATCTCCTTTCTCGTAATATACAACTCTACCGGTGTATATATATATTTTAACATATTTTTGGCCTCTTTACATTATATAAATTTACAATTCGATATTGATTTTTATAAATCATTGGTTTATAATGTTGTGTATTGAAAAGTGGGTGTGGCGGAATTGGTAGACGCGCTAGGTTTAGGTCCTAGTGGTAATACCGTGCAGGTTCGAGTCCTGTCACCCATACCATGCTGGATAACTATTGGGGGCCTGGGTTTCTTTTAGTTGTCCTTTTGTTAGAGAATGTATTGTTTTAAGCAATACGTTCTTCTTTTTTTCGTCCAAAATTCTCTATTAAGTTTTGACGCTCTGATT
>CAKUZC010000020.1 GCA_934718145.1 uncultured Eubacteriales bacterium
CTTGTTCGCCTGTATCCGGCTGTGAAACTAAAAGTGAATCTATATCTACTCCCAAATTAGCTGCATAGACAGGATCCAATGCATGTTCTACGTCTATAAAAGCAGCATTTCCACCGCTTTTTTGTCCCTGGGCAATACAAGAAAGCGCTAAAGTAGTTTTACCGGAAGATTCAGGACCATAAATTTCTATAATTCTTCCACGAGGTAGTCCTCCTATTCCTAAAGCTATATCAAGCGAAAGAGAACCTGTTGAAATTGCATCTACATGCATCATTTCATTCTTTCCTAGCTTCATTACCGCTCCCTTTCCAAATTGCTTTTCTATTTGTCCAAGGGCTGTTTCTAAAGCTTTATTTTTATCAAATGCCATAATTTCCTCCTGTTTTATTTAAAATTTAAGTAATTCCAATCTTCTTTTAGCTTCCAATGTGCTTTCATAATTCCCGAAAGAAGATATTCTAAAAAATCCCTCACCGTTAGGTCCAAAACCAGAACCCGGAGTTCCTATTATTCCGGCATTCTTTAACAAATAATCGAAAAACTCCCAAGACGTCATTTCAAGAGGGCATTTAAGCCACACATATGGTGAATTTTCCCCACCTATGTTCCATATACCCATATTATCTAAAGTATCGGAAATTAATTTTGCATTTCTTTTGTAATAGGATATACATTCAGCTATTTCTTTTTGAGATTCATTGGAAAATACTTCTAAAGCCGCTCTTTGTGTAACATATGAAACGCCATTGAATTTTGCAGATTGACGTCTTGCCCAAACATCTCCAACTTTTACATTCCCAATTTTTAAATCAGAAGGTATGACAGTATATGCACATCTTATTCCCGTGAAACCCGCATTTTTTGAAAATGAACAAATCTCAATTGAGCACTCTCTTGAACCTTCTATTTCAAAAATACTGTGAGGAAGATTTTTTTCTTCGATAAACGACTCATAAGCGGCATCAAATATTATTATTGCCCGAATTTTTATTGCATAGTCAACCCATTTTTTTAATTGCTCTTTACTATAAACAGCACCTGTAGGATTGTTTGGAGAACAAAGATAAATTAAACTTGGATTTAAAGTCTCGTCAGGCATAGGTAAAAAATCATTACTTTCGTTTGCACTTAAATAACGCACTTCTCTACCAAACATTATATTTGAATCGACATAAACAGGGTAAGATGGGTCACAAACCAAAGCATACCCATTGGGAGAAAATATTTCTTGAATACACGATGTGTCCGTTTTAGCTCCATCTGATACGTATACTTCATCGGGATCTATATTTACGTTGTACTTACTATAGTTTTTAGCTATAGCTTCACGCAAAAACTTATACCCACTTTGAGGTCCATAACCATGAAATGTATTTTTATCAGCCATTTCATCCACTGCACTATGCATTGCCCTTATCACACTCGGACATAGCGGAAGGGTTACATCCCCTATACCCAGTTTTATAATATCCGCCTCAGGATTTTCTTTCTTGTATTCTTCCAGTTTTCGTTCTATATCAACGAAAAGATAATTTTTTTCTAAATTGTTAAAATTATCATTGATTTTTATCATAAACAAAACCCTTTTATAAATTATTTAATAACTCGACGATTCAACGAATTCTCTAAATAAAGGATGCGCATAATTAGGTCTACTCTTAAATTCCGGATGGTACTGCACACCAACAAAAAATTTATGATTTTTAAGTTCTATCGCTTCAACAAGAACACCATTCGGAGAGAGCCCTGTAATTTTCATTCCATTATCTTCAAATAACTTTCTATACTCATTATTAAACTCATACCTATGTCTGTGGCGTTCCGAAACTTCTAATCTACCGTAGCTTTTATGCATCAACGAATTTTCTTTTATCTGACAAGGATAAGCCCCCAGTCGCATTGTTCCTCCTTTTTGAGTCTGATTTTTTTGCTCTTTCATCAAATGAATTACTTGATTTTTGCTTTCAGAATCAAATTCTTCGGAATTTGCATCATTAAGTTTAAGTACATTTCTGGCAAACTCAATAACAGCTGCTTGCATACCAAGACATATTCCTAAGTAAGGTACATTATTTTCACGAGCATATTTTACAGCTACAAGTTTACCTTCAATTCCTCTTCCTCCAAATCCTCCGGGAACTAATATCCCATTGCAATCTTTCAAAAGTTCTTCTACGGTATATTCAGTTACAATTTCAGAATCAATCCATTTTATTTCTACTTCAGTACCAGTTTCAAATCCGGCATGATTCAAAGCTTCAGCAACCGATAGATATGCATCATGAAGTTTAACATATTTTCCTACTAAAGCTATTTTGGATTTTCTTGAACGATTATCAATTCTATAAAGCATTTTATTCCACTCTGTCAAATTGCAAGGAGGACAGTCAATATGAAGCTCACGACATACTATATCGGAAAAATTGCTTTCTTCAAGCATAGAAGGAGCGTGATACAAAGACGAAACAGTGGTATTTTCAATTACACAATCGGGTTTTACATTGCAAAAAAGTGATATTTTTTCCCTTATGCTGTCGCCGATAGGTTCATCACAACGAGTAACTATTATGTCAGGATTAATTCCCAAAGAACGAAGTTCCTTAACTGAATGCTGCGTAGGTTTGGATTTGTATTCCCCTGAACTTCCTATGTAAGGAATAAGCGTAACATGGATAAAAAGACAATTTTCTTTTCCACATTCTAAAGACACCTGTCTTATAGCCTCTAAAAAAGGTTGACTTTCTATATCTCCAGTTGTTCCCCCTATTTCAGTAATTACAACATCTGCTTTGGAAGTCGTTCCCACGGAATAAATGAATTTCTTTATCTCATTCGTAATATGAGGGATTACCTGTATTGTTTCTCCCAAATATTCTCCATTTCGCTCCTTTTGAAGAACATTCCAATAAACTTTTCCGGTAGTAAGATTTGAATATTTGTTTAAATTCTCGTCTATAAATCTTTCATAGTGTCCTAAATCCAAGTCCGTTTCCGCACCGTCTTCAGTAACAAACACTTCACCATGCTGATAAGGACTCATAGTACCCGGATCGACATTTATGTATGGATCCAATTTCTGAGCCATTACCTTTAAACCTCTAGATTTGAGAAGACGCCCCAAACATGCTGCCGTTATCCCTTTACCGAGTCCGGAAACTACTCCGCCTGTTACGAAAATATATTTTGTCATACTTCAATTTCTCCTTCAAAAACTTTTATTGCATTTCCTGTTAAAAATACTCCTTCATCGGAATAATTAACTATTAACTTTCCTCCACGTAAATGAACGCTAATATCTTTATTTTTTTCACAGAGCCCGTTTTCAACTGCTGCTACTACACTTGCACAAGCACCGCTGCCGCACGCAAGAGTTTCTCCGCTTCCACGTTCCCAAACTCTCATAATGAGATTTTCATTATCAGCTTTGCTTACAAATTCTACATTTACACCTTCTGGAAAAATCTGATGTGATGAAAGTTTAGAACCTATTTCTTTGACTTGAGCAGAATATACTTCGGGGCAGAATATTACACAATGAGGATTTCCCATAGATACACATGTAATATTGTAGCTGTCAGAATTTACTGTAATTGGTTCGTTAATAACTTTTTCTTTTTCAAAAATCATAGGAATTTTTTGAGGATTCAATTCTGCTTTACCCATATCAATTTTTACGACAGATTCTTCCCCGTCATTCATCAATATATCTGCAGTTTTAACTCCGCTCAAAGTTTCTATTTTTATACCCTTTTTAACTTTCGATATTCCCGAATCATAAAGATACTTAGCTACGCACCTTATTCCGTTTCCGCACATTTTGCCTTCGCTTCCGTCTTTATTGAAAATTCTCATCTTGGCACAAGCAACTTCAGACGGTTCTATTAAAATCATACCGTCTCCTCCCACACCGTACCTTCTATCGGACAAATTCATGCTCAATTTTTCAGGGTCGTCAAATCCATGATTAAAACAATTTATATAAATATAATCATTTCCGCAACCATGCATTTTAGTGAATTTAATTTTCATAAAAAGCCTCCCGATAATTCTTATCCGTAAGGTTTTATTTTATATCAAAATAAAGTCGATTACAATAGTTTAACAATCTAAAATCATACTTTAACACAAAAATAAAGCTAAAGACAAGCAAATATACAAGTCTTCAGCTTAAAGCTATTTTGCCTTTACTTTAATCATTTCCTTTATGACTGTGCTCTGATTTTCCGCGTTTAGAGCATATTCTTTCCTTGATAGCAAATAATTTTTCTTCACTGGCTTTCTTAAATTTAGAAAGCATATCTTCAAATTTGCTGACAGAAGAATTATTTGTTTTTGTATTTTCTGTCGAATTTTCGGTTCTAGCCTTCGAAAATACTTTATTATTGGATGAACTGATTCCAGCCTTTGGATTTTCACAAGCTTGCTTCATAGATAACTCTATTTTACCTTTGTCATTTACTTTCAAAACTTTAACTTTTACTGTTTGTCCTTCTTTAACGTAATCTCCTATTTCTTTAACAAATGTGTTTGATATTTCCGAAATATGAACTAATCCCGATTTTTCTTTCTGAATTTCAACAAAAGCCCCGTATTTTTCTATATTCGTAACTTTACCTTCAAATATTTCTCCAACTTCAATTTTTCTGTTTTCCAAACCTTTTTCTACCTCATCTGCTTTACCTTTAGTTGTTTCTTTAATTTCAAATTCCATAAAAAATTAAATTCCTCCTTGAAATATTTTAATCAAATGATTCACTCAGCAACATTCTCAAAAACCCTTCTTCCGGACTTCCCTCCGTTTGGGTTAATAGATTCGCCAGCATTTCTTATTTTATTTTTTATATCCTCAGACCTGTTTTTCTCGACTACTATTTGATTATTTAACCTGTTTAATTCATTTTCTTTGGTTTTTATTTTAATTTGCTGATTGACAAACATACATACAACATAAACAATAACAGAAAAAAGCAGTAATTTAAGTACCACCTTTTTACATTTACGAGAAACAAATTTCATTTTCACAACACAAATTTCCTTTTTTAAATTCTATAATATCTAAATTATTATATCCACTATCGGAGCACAAATTTAAACTATTTTTGATTTTTATATTCAAATGATAAAATTATTATATATAATAATGCGAAAAATGTCAATTATTGTCTTTAGAATTTATCTTAATTTTTATTTTATTTACAAAATTATTTATTCTTTTATTAAAATAAGCAACTATTTTTTCAGAACTTCTATAAATCATCTCTCCTACAGTTAAATGATATCCTATCCAACCTATTCCTTCACCAGCAAGAATATAAAATCTAGTTTCGCCTTTGTTAATTGTTAAAACAAATAAGAAAGTAACTACCCCACTTACCGCAAAATAAATAACATCTTGTATAAAAATCCCTATATAATGAGGATTTATCATCATTCTGAAGATTCTGAAAATATCATACAAAAATCCAAGTCCCACACCTAACAAACATGCATAACAAAACACTGAAACTTGCGAAATAATTATACCGTTCAAAAAATTTTCACCTTTTCTTTTTACTTAAATATTTTTGAAAAAAAGCCTTTACAAGAGTTATCTGATTTTTCTACATAGTGAATACTTGAAACTCTGCCTGTAACTTCAAGTTCTCCGAGTTCCAGATTAAGCTTTTTTATATTTAAGTTTTCCCCTTTGATATGGAGTTGACCCATGCTGGTATAAACTACAACTGATTTTTCGTCATAGCTGTCTATTTCGGAAACTCCGCTCACCGAAAGCTTTTTTCTATTGTCAAGTGCAAGACAATGTGGTATTTTTGACGACTTCACACATTCTTCTTTAATCATACACATATCTCCCAATTATAGAATTTTAATTATTTTAATGTGTATGAAAGAATATATATAAATTAGTACTGATATAAATTAAATAACACGTTCCGCAGCCTTCATTATTCCTATTTTAGAAGCATAAAAATTAACTCCTCCTTGCATCCATGCTACGTACGGGACTCTCAGAGGGCCATCTGCAGAAAGCTCTATGGAAGCTCCTGAAATAAACGTTCCGGCAGCCATAATAACTTGACTTTCGTAGCCAGGCATTCCCCACGGTTCCGGTGAGACAAATGAATCAACAGGTGAACCTTCCTGAATACCTTTACAAAAATTAATTAAATTTTTTGGAGAATTGAGAACCACAGATTGTACAATATCATGACGTTCTTCATAATATTTCGGATAAACTTCATATCCTAAAATTTCAAACAAAGCAGAAGCAAAAACCGCACTTTTAAGCGATTCTCCTACTACATTGGGGGCATTAAAAATGCCCATAAAAATTTCTCTGTTGAGTCCCAAATTTGCACCTATTTCCTTACCTATACCCGGAGCGGTTAGTCTATTTGCACACTGCTCTATCAAATCTTTTTTACCTACAATGTATCCTCCGGTAGAAGATATGGCTCCTCCTGGATTTTTTATAAGGGAACCTGCAATTAAGTCCGCTCCACACTCGGAAGGCTCCTCTTTTTCAACAAATTCTCCATAACAATTATCTACCATAACTACAATTTTAGGATCTATATTCTTTACAAAAGAAATTATTTCTTTAATTTGAAAAACTCCCAATGAATCCCTCAAAGAATAACCTCTTGAACGTTGTATATATACCATTTTAAATTTATTAGAAATAATCTTTTCTTTGATATTTTTAAAGTACTCTTCTTTATTGTTGCTGTATTCAATACAATCAAATTTTATCCCGAAATCTTTCAAAGAACCTAAATTTTTGTTGGAACAAATAACATCTTCCAAAGTATCATAAGGCTTTCCTGTAACACTCAAAAAACTATCTCCGGGTCTTAAAATCCCAAATAAAGCTGTTGATAAAGTATGAGTACCGCTCACAAAATTATGTCTTACAATAGCATCTTCAGATTTGAAAATACTTGAAAACAACTCATCAAGTTTTTCTCTTCCCCTATCATTGTATCCATACCCTGTAGTTGATACAAAGTGACTTTCACTTATTTTACACTTAATAAACGAATCAAGTACTTTTTGCTGATTATATTCTTTTATTTCTTCAATTTGTTTAAATTTTTCTTCACACAACTCCAAAGCTTTTGATGAAGCATCTAAAATTTTTTTACTGAAACTAAAAATCTTAACAATCTCCTTTAACATTATGTTTATATTCTTATTAAATCATATATGAGTAAAAAAATAAATAACTTTATTTAAAACAAAGTTTTTACCTCTCATAAAAATAAGAACGATTCTCTTGTTTAAGTGTCTTCAAATCCAATGTACCTTTCTCATATGCTCCAAGTTTATTTATTATTATTTGTTTTGCAGTAAGAATTTTATAATCAATATCCTCTTTATTTCCCAGTAAAATATCTAACCTGTCATCATATTTAACGACAATATTTTCTTCATCGGAAAAATCTATCTGTTGAATTGCATTTAATCCTTGATTTTTAAAAGATTTAATTATTTCTAAAATCAATTTTTCCATTTCAGGATTGTCATATTTAACCCTTATGTTCTGAATTACAGAAATATTTAGTCCTGATATATCGACAAGTTCAGGGAATTTTTCAGTACGTTTTTCTAAAATTTTGCCATGTTCGCTTATTACAAAATATTCTCCATCTATATTCAAAGAATACGTAGGTTCTGCCGCTTCAACAAATATGTCTATCTTGTAGGGAAATTGCTTTTTTATTTTCACCTTTTCGACATATGGAAGTTCTGAAAAAACATTAGTCTCCGAACTTACACAGTTTGTAAGCAAAATGCTGTCATTTTTTTTAATTTTAGTCGCATCAACTATTTGTGAGTCACTGTAGATTGTTTTTCCCTTAACCGATATATCTTTAACCGTAAAAATTTTACATACTAAAAAATATATTCCAAAACCTAAAAAAGATAAAACGGCCAGACATGACAGCAAAAGAAAAAATCTTCTCATCATAAGTCTGAACGCTTTTGTTTTTTTTGATTTTTTTCTTTTTGTATCTTTTAAGTTTCTTTTTTCCTTAATTTTTTTGTTCACAAATTACACCTCATACTCTTTTTACCGAAGCACCTATCTTACATAAATTTTCTTCAATTTTTTCATATCCCCTATCTATATGATTTAGCCCGGAGATTTCAGTAACCCCTTCTGCACCCAATGCAGCCACTATCAGAGCTGCCGCTCCTCTTAAATCTGAAGCTGCTACTTTTGCTCCTGAAAGTCTTTTTACTCCCTCCACAACCGCTACTTTGTCTTCTACTTTTATATCTGCACCAAGCCTCAATAACTCTCCGACATGTTTGTATCTATTTGAAAAAATATTTTCGACAAAAACACTAGTTCCATCTGCAATTGATGTCATTGCCATTACTGGAGCCTGAGCATCAGTAGGAAAACCCGGATAAGGCATGGTTCTTATTAAACGATTAAAATATGGTCTGGCCGGAGAATCTATTTTTATTGTATGTTTATCAAACGGTTTGATTATACACCCTGCTTCTTCAAATACTGGAATGACTGAACTTATATTATCTTCTATAACGTTGTGTATTACAAGACTGCTTGCAGTTGAAGCTGCTGCTGCCATATAGGTTATAGCTACTATACGATCCGGTATGACCGTATGTTCCGCTCCATGCAATGATGCCACACCTTCTATTGTAATAGTCGCATCGTAAGAATATTTTATTTTTGCTCCACATTTATTCAGAAAATTTATAAGGTCGATAATTTCCGGTTCTTTCGCAGTATTCTTTAATATCGTCGTTCCACGAGCGGTAACTGCTGCCAAAATTAAGTTTTCAGTAGCTCCTACACTGGGAAATGACAAAGCTATATTACATCCTGAAAGTCCCCTTCCTACATCACATTCCAAACATCCATGACTTTCACTTATTCTAAGGCCCATTTGCCTAAGTCCATCCAAATGTAAATCAATAGGACGAGGACCTAATTCACATCCTCCGGGTAATGAAAGTTCAGCCTTACCGGTCGCGCCCAAAAGTGAACCCAAAAATGTTATAGATGATCTCATTTCTCTCATTAAAAAATCCGGTATATCATTTTTTGAAATATTTTTAGAATCAATAATGAATGTTCCGTTTTCAAAGGACGTACTACATCCCAAATAATTTAGGATTTTATTTGTAACTCTAACGTCTGAAATGTCCGGACAATTCTTTATTACACATTCATCTTTGCACATAATACTTGCTGCAAGTATAGGTAAAACGCTATTCTTTGCTCCTTGAATTTTAACTTCTCCGCTCAATCGACGAGAACCCTCAATAATTAATTGTGACACTCACCATTCACCTCTCGAAAAGTTATAACTTTGTTGTACGCATTAAGTACTTACGTCAAACGGTTCATATAAATATGTTATTCCGAGAAGCTTGTCCTGTGATAATATTCAATATAATAAATATGCTTTATCAGCTTGACTTTATTACAAATAAAGTTATTCTATTTTTATAGAGTAATTTTATATAAATTGATGGAGGAATTATTTTGAAAAATAAACTCAATGGAAAAATGATTTTTAACATTTTAACATTAATAATTCCTGTAGCTTTTATAATATATTTTTTGTCTTCAGAAAACGGGCTTATGGATTTAATTGAAAATGCGAATAAATTCAATTGGGGATGGATAGTTGTGGCAGTGAGTTTACAACTGCTCAATGTATTTGTAGACTCCTTAATACTGCTTAATCTCACATTTAATTATGACAAAAAATACACGTTAATAAAATCACTAAAAGCTACTGCAGTAGGACAATTTTTTACAGTAATAACTCCCGGAGGTATAGGGGGTCAACCTATGCAACTTTATTGCATGAAAAAGCAAAGTGTAGATACAGGTGTAGCTTCTTCTTCCTTGGTGCAAAAGTTTTTAGTATACCAAACTACAATAACATTTTACAGCTTAATTTCTATGCTGTTAAATTTGGACATTTTTTCAGGTAATATGAGTAACGCCATGATAAGTCTTGCAGCTTTTGGATTCATATCTCATGCACTTGTCATAGCATTCGTCTTTATGTTCTCATTTAATAAAAAGCTTACATCTTCCATAATCAACGCTTGCTTTAAATTTTTAGAAAAAGTAAAAATAATAAAAAACTCCACTGAAAAAGCCGATAAAATAAAAACTCAACTGGAATATTTCTATGAAAGCAATAAGCAACTTTATAAAAATAAAAAATCGTTATTTCTTACTTGTGTACTGACTATATCTCAATTGACTTTTATTTTTGCTATACCCTACGCCGTTTATAGAGCATTTAATTTTGACGGTGCTAAAATTTTTGATATGATAACTGGTCAAGCATTTGTAACTATGGTGTCTTCATTTATGCCTTTGCCAGGAGGTTCGGGAGCTGCAGAAGGTAGTTTTTACGTCTTTTTGCAAATGTTTTTTACCCAGAACACAATAAAATCTGCTATACTTGTTTGGAGAATCATAACGTATTTTATGAATATAATACTTTTTGCACCTTTTGCAAAAGTTGGAAATGTATCTGAAACTACAAAAACACTGGAAAATATATGAGGAGAGGTTAAATATGTCCGGTCTGGCCATAAGTTTGGTTATGCCTGTATATAACGTAGAAAAATATCTAAAAAGAGCCCTGGAATCAGTTCAAACTCAAACTTTTAAGAATTTTGAATTAATTATAGTAAACGATGGTTCTACTGATGGAAGCAAAGCTATTGCTGAATATTTTTGTGAAAAAAATGAAAATTTCATACTTATAAATCAAGAAAATCAAGGTCCGTCTGTGGCGAGAAATACAGGTTTAAAAGTCTGTAAGGGAGATTATATAGGGTTTATGGACAGTGATGATTACTTAGAACCTGAATTTTTGGAATCTCTTTATACTGCTGCGACAGAAAATGATGCAGATATAGCTTGTTGCAATTTCAATCTTTATTACCCTGAAAGAAAATTAAAAATTTACATGCCTTTTACGTCTTTCCCGGGTATTTATTCGAAGACCAAAGCGTTGAGAAAATTAATTT
This sequence comes from uncultured Eubacteriales bacterium, assembly GCA_934718145.1. Taxonomy (GTDB): domain Bacteria; phylum Bacillota; class Clostridia; order Oscillospirales; family Acutalibacteraceae; genus UMGS1491. The sequence continues at coordinate 11,041 of CAKUZC010000020.1, forward strand.
TAGATATGGGGATACATTATTTCGTTTGGAACAAACTTTCACGCAGAGAATTATTTTTCGATAATAACCTTACATTCGATAAAATGTATTTTGAAGATATTTCAACTTCTCCTAAACTCTTTTACTATGCCGATAAAATAGTTCTTCTAGGAAAAGCTCTTTACAATTATACAAGTCGTGATACCAGTATTCTGCATTCGATGAATGTGATAAAAATAAATGACTTTATAAAGTCATTGGGAGTAATTCGAAATTTTTTGGAAAATGAAAAAGTTTACAAAAACTACAATAACCATATTTGGATATACGCTCAACGTGTAAAACTTGTAAGCTATTATTATATTTTAATGCTTCATGCTAAAGCAATGAATTTTAAAGGATTTTTGGAAAATATAAATTCTGCAACCAAATCTATTGATTATTTTTCCGGAAAACTTTTCAAACCTGTCAAATCTCTAAGTATTCCGGAACTGATATGTCCTATTAAAGAGCCTAAAAAAGTTACTAAAATTAAAAAAACTAGGAAAAATAAATAAGTATAAAAAAATTATTAGAGTAAAAAATATTTACATGAAAGATTTTAATTTAAATAAATTAGTTGCATTACTAAAAAAGTCTACTAATTTTATACTTATAGCTATTTCTGCTTCAATATTGGCATACTTTTGTATAAATGACAATAATTTAATAAATTTATTAGACGTAATTCCACGCTTAAACATAGCTTGGATATTATTGGCATTTGCTTCTTTAGTAGTATACTGGATTATAGAAGCATTAATAGTTAAAAAGATAACAAACGAAATATATCATAAACAGTATCCAAAGTTATTCTTTTTTAAAGTAGCAATTATAGGACAATATTTTAACTCCATAACACCTATGGGAATAGCCGGACAGCCAATGCAGATTTTAGAATTATCCAAATGTTCCATACCCAAAACAATTGCTACAATTATAACTACAAGAAAATTTTTTATATATCAATCATGTTTAGCATTATATTCCATATTTTGCGCTGTTATATACTATAATCATTTGAAAAGTATATGTCCGGAAATGATTTGGATGTTATGGACAGGTGCCATGTTTCAATGCTCAATGATATTACTTGTTTTCATTTTTTACTTAAATAAAAATATAATTTTGAAAATATCTGAACTTTTTATAGATATTTTATATAAAGCAAAAATAATTAAAGATAAAAACTTACCGGTAAA
>CAKUZC010000021.1 GCA_934718145.1 uncultured Eubacteriales bacterium
TAAAAATGCAAAAAATATTGACATTAATTTTTTCATCAGTCTATAGCTCCTTTTTATTTGATATCTAATGCCAATTTTTTATATTGATCTAAGAAACTTTCATCAAGCCCCTTCTTCATTTGTGGGCCAAACTGATAGTGCATAACAACAAATCTCGGATAAAGTCTATGATTAGGGTAGTTATAAACATATACCTCGTCCTTAAAATTATCTAAACTGGTTTTAAACGTTTTGCCATTGGCTGCATGTATATTTCTATTTTTTAAGCTTGGGTCAAACATTCTATTATAATTTTTCTTCAGAATGCCAAACATACAAATTGATTCTTTATGCCCGTCTAAGTTAATTGGATACATATCATTACTCGTAAATTTAGAAATATTATTCAAAAAATACTTATGAATTTTTCTTGCACTTTTGCCATCAGAATAATAGTTAAATAGTTTGTCTGGAGATTTTTTATTAATATAGGAGTCACTTAGTATATCATCAGGCACTAAATTATTTTTATTATTGTAAAATAATGACACCGCATGATTTACCATGTTAGGAAATACACAATTATTATATGGATTATTGATAATATAATCTACAAATTCATCGTAACGTTCTAAATCCATGTAAACTATATCGTCATCTACTTTTAAGAGTAAATCGAAATCATAGTTCAAGTAATATTTATATGCCTCACCCCATCCCGCAGCAGTCCAACCCTTTCTTCTTTCCGTATCAAATAATTTTATATTCTTATTTTGAGTTTCCTCATAATCCCAATATCCTTCGCTCCCCCATCCCGTATGAATCTTAATGGATTTTATTTCATTGTCGTTTATTCTAGCACCCATCAAATCTTTTATTATAAGCATATTATCTTTCACAGATATTTTGAAATTCTTATATTGATTCTGGTTTAATACTCCATCACATTGAGCTTCACATAAAGGTATACCTTGAGCTACATCTCTAATTACGGACTTAGTATTACCCTAGCCTCCAAGAACTATTTCATAAGTATCATTTATTAAAATATGTGCATCATTTTTAGCTTTTATCTTCAGTTCAACTTCATTATTTTGAATTAACGGAGTTATAGTTCTGTAATTATCAAAATTTTTTGATGTTTTATGCAAATTAGATATAGAATCTAAATATTTTATGTCGCTTGGATTATTTGTAAATTGCCAAAAATGTATTTCTGTAAGTTTTCCATCATCTTGTAATTTATGTAAATATGGCATTAGAATAGATAAATATTTTTCTCTTCCTGCAAAAATACACGCTACACTATGCAAATTTTCTTTAGTTGGTTCATTAGTTGCTTTTACAAAATTAATTGGTGTAATTCCGATAAGTAGTATAAAACATAATAACAATGATAAAAATTTTTTGTTTTTCACCTTTAACTCACCTTTACAAATTTAAATTTTTGAGCTTTCGCTCCATTTAATTTCCAACATTGAATATTTGTTCCTTTTGCAGTATTTCCTCCGGCTATATCCATAGCTAAAAAGTTACATTGAGAAATAATCTTATAATAACCATTGCCACACGGTATAATGTACCATTTTTGTGCTGAAGAATCATTTCTATCGTATTGCCAAATATTAACACCCATTTTCTTAGATTTACCTGGGACATCCAAAACCTTACCGGAATGTAAAGCTGTTATTATGTACGTTCCACCGCTTGTACGTGTAACCTTAAATTTTTGAGCGTCTGTAAAATTAGAATCCCAAACTTGTAATTTAGCTTTGGACCTCTTCGAACCTTTACAAATATCTAATACTTTTTTGTTATTTATGGAACTTACTATTCTATAAACTCCATCTTCAATATGTGAATTCTTACTATATTCCGCTGCTGTTTTAAGACAACTGATTTCATTTTGAATATATTTCGGACACTGACTTACTACTTCATCGTTATAAATGTCATCTCCGAAAGAATCAAGAACCTCTTGAGCATAATCTAAGCTGGTATCGTGAAACTGTTTTGACCAACGAATTATTGTACTCAACAACAAACTTTCTCGTCCTTTTATACAATTGCCTTGACGCCAACTATCACAAATATGTTTAAACATTTTATAGCTGTTAATAAACACATCAGCAGGTTTCATTCTAGAAAGTGCACAAGGTCTTATCCTATAGTTATAAAATTTAGCAGGTATTTGTTTAACTCTTTTTGCTCTTCCCATTGCCATCAACGTAAAGCATGTATCATCCGCCGGCCTTATCCCCGGCACAAATCTTATTTTATCTTTTTCGATTACTTCAGCTTTAAAAAGATTGTCCCATACCCAACATCTAAACGATCTTAAGTGATCTTCGGCAGATATTATGGACGAATCAGAAAGATCTACGTTATTGACATGATTATCACGTCCATCATGAAATACTCTTGCTTTAAAATTAACAACATCTAAATCATCTTTTTTGGCTAAGTTATAAAGAGTTTCATAAGCATTAAGTTCCAAATAATCGTCTGAATCTACCAGTGCTATATACTCTCCGGTAGCAATATCTAAACCTGCATTGCGTGCTTTTTGTACGCCGGCATTTTTTTGATGTATTACTTTAACACGTGCATCTTTTTTAGCATATTCGTCTAATATCTCACCACAGTTATCTGGTGAACCGTCATCTACGCAAATAATTTCAATTTCTTTTAAGGTCTGATTTACAAGGCTATCCATACACTCTCTAAGCCAACGCTCTACTCCATAAACCGGTACAACAATTGATACTTTAGGTCTTTGCTCATTTTCTACTGCAAAAACTGAAAACAATGATAGACTAAAAAACATAAAAATTAAACTAAATAAACGTTTCATAATACCTCTCCTTTAAATATCATTTAACAAAATAAGACTCCTTCCCAAATAAATTTTATTATAATTATATATCTTAAAAAAATTTTGTCAAATTATAAAAAAACAAAAAGTCGCCCCGAAAAGAGCAACTTTTAAAAAATAAACTATTTTATAAAATTTAATTTTTAACTGGTCGAGGTGACAGGACTTGAACCTGCGGCTTCTACGTCCCGAACGTAGCACTCTACCAAACTGAGCTACACCTCGAAATTAACAAAAATGGCTGCGGAAGAAGGATTCGAACCCTCACAAACAGAGTCAGAGTCTGCTGTGCTACCGTTACACCATTCCGCAATACTTAGGTTTACATTTTATCATCAAAATTTTTTTATGTCAATACTTCAAAATTAATAAAAAAAACAATTATCAGACCTCTTTTAAATCAATATACAATTTTTATTTTTATATTTGAACTGTAATAGTCAGATATTTGTGAGCATAGATTTTAATCATAGTGTTATAAAATCCTCAAATTTCGGAGGCAAAGTTAAATTGAATGCAGTTTTAAAAAAAAAGATAATTAACATCTCTTCAGATTTTTTGGCTTCTTTTGCGGTGCTGACAGCTTCTTTATGTTTAATTTCTCGCATAAAAAGTATGTTCCCTATGGATGTAAATAACATCGGTCTAATAGCCGCAAAATCAATACTTCCACGAGGAAATATAAATTTTCCATCTAAATTCATGAATATTTCGAAAAACAAAATAAATAGTAATATTGTAAGTGAACAGTCAAAAAGTACAGCTAACAACAACTTCACTGAAAAAAATTCTCAATCAAGTATGCCTCTCCCAAACTTCGAAGGAAATGACGATGAAGAGTACCATTCTCCAGACGAACCAAGACACAAAATCATAGAAAGTCAGTTTAGTTCAGGTGGAACTAAATTTGAAAACTTTTATGTAAAAAATACTACCGGGCAAAACATAAACATAGGAGAAGAACTTGGAAAAAATCCTGAAATAAGCATAACAAATACCAAAGAACCTCAAGTTTTGATTTTTCATACACATACTTCGGAATCTTATGTTAAACGAGATGAGGGATTCTTTTACGAAAGTTTTTACCCTCGTTCCCTAAACAATGAAAAAAACGTCACAAGAGTAGGTCAAGCTATAACAGATAAATTAATAGAAAATGGTATAAATACGATACATGATATTACATATCATGATAATCCGACTTACAATGGTTCTTATTCAAGATCCGCTCAAACAATTAAAAAAAATTTAGAAAGGTACCCATCCATACAGGTAGTTATAGATATACATCGAGACAGCTTAGGCTCCAAAGAAACAGGAAAAATAAAGCCTACATTTAAATATCAAAATAAAAAAGCAGCTCAATTGATGGTAATATGCGGATGTGACCCTGACGGGAGTTTAGGATTTCCAAATTGGGAAAAGAATTTAAGACTTGCTTTGAGAGTTCAGAAGTACTGTGAAACACTATTTCCCGGAATTACCCGACCTCTAAACTTTTCTAAAGTAAAATACAACGAACACTTAACACCGGGTTCATTACTAATAGAAGTAGGAAGCGATGCCAATACACTCGAAGAGGCTGTTTACACAGGTTCCATGCTTGGTGAATCTCTGTCCAAAATGCTAAATGATTTAAAAAAATAGGAGATTTTAAAAATTATGAAAAATAAAAATTCAAAATATTTATGGATATCTATGATATCTACCATGTATATTCTCACACTGCTCACGGGATTTACAATAGTTGAAAAAAATGCTCAAAATACCATATCTTCAGATTCTCAACAATTTTTATCTTACACTTTAAAAAATAATTTCTTCTTGAAATATTTAAAGATACATTTTATGGGTAAAAATATAGTTTTTAATTTTTAACTAAAATGATATAATTAGATCGAAATAGGTAACAAAGTTAAAGGAAATGCGATAAATGAACATTATAACTAAAAAAAATATTTTTAATATTTTAAAACTTACTCTTTTTATATTATTTATTAATTCGGTATTACCGGTAACATTCAAAGCACAAAATGAACCTAGAAATTATACAACTTCTTCTCAGGTCAACCAAACTAATAAATCGGAAAATAAAAAAGAACAATCCAGTGAAAAAACTAAAAGTAAAGAAAGTAATAATGTAGCAAAAGAAGTCAATACGCAAAATAAAAATTCAAACGACTCAAAACCTAAAACAAGCACAAAAAAAGACAGTAACAATTCTGAAAATAAACAAAACACAAATCCCGATTCCGTTTCTGAGAAAAAAGTTTCTGAAAAAACAAATAATAAAAGTGCCTCAACGACAAAAAAAGAAACTCGTGCAGAAGAAAAAGTTGCTGACTCTAAAGAAAGTTCAGAGAAAAAAGATAATCTTCCGGATCTTCCCGCTCTTCCTGAGGTAAATGACTCAGATACAAATAATTCAGAAATTACAAATCCAGGCACACAAAATATTGACGATTCTGTATCCACTCCTCAAAAAGCAAACATCTGGCTTACTGTATTGTCATGGGTACTGATAGGAATTGGAATCGTAATTTTATTAAAAGTTCTGTTTGATAATCTAAAAGTTCCTAAAGAATTTGGTCCGGGAATAAAGGTAAAACACGCTTCACAGAGCGATAAACGTAAAAATAAATACAATTTTAAAATCAAGTAACAAAACAGGCATGAAAGGCTGGTACATTTATGGAAAGCAGTAGTTTAAAAGACTTATCAGATATAAAAAAAATTCACTTTATAGGTATTGGAGGCTCCGGAATGTTCCCTCTTGCCAAGATACTAAGCTCTAAAGGATTTATAATAACAGGTTCGGATGTTTATGAATCTGATACACTTGATAGAGTGAAAAACTCTGGCATAGAAGTGAATATACCACAAAAAAAAGAAAACATAACCAATCAAGATTTAGTTGTATTTTCAGCAGCAATAAAAGAGTCAAATCCGGAAATAATTGAGGCTAAAGAAAAAAATATACCCATAATTGAACGCAGTGTTCTGCTGGGCATATTATTTAAGAATTATAAAAATTCAGTAGCTGTTGCAGGAACTCACGGAAAAACAACAACTACGTCTATGATAACATCTATACTTTTGGATAGCGGTAAAGATCCTACGGCAGTAATTGGAGCGACTTTAAAAAAATTAGATGGAAATAGTTGTACGGGAAAATCCGATATAATAGTGGCAGAAGCGTGTGAGTATGTCGACAGTTTTTTACAACTCTTCCCTCTTATTTCCGTTATAACAAATGTAGACGCAGATCATCTTGATTATTTTGGAAACTTGGAAAATATAAAAAAATCATTTAACAAATTTGCTTCCCAAACTCAAAAACTTCTAATCTTAAATGGCGACGATAAGAACACAAAGGATTCCGTTAAAAATACCAAAGCTAAAAAAATATTTTTCGGATTGAATGAAAATAACGATTATATCGCTAAAAATGTAACTTTTACTAAATTACAACAAGCCCATTTTGATATATTTTTTCAAAACAATAAAATTGCACATATCGAACTTACCGCTCCCGGAAAACATAATATGTATAATGCCCTTGCTGCATTTGTAGCATGTACTGAACTCGGAGTAGATACTCTCGAAATTGAAAAATCTTTAAACCAGTTCACAGGTGCTCACAGAAGATTTGAGATTTTAGGAGAAATAAATGGAATTACAGTTGTTGATGATTTCGCTCATCATCCAACAGAAATAAGTTCCACTTTAAGCGCTGCATCAAAAATGGAATTTAATAGAGTATGGGCAATTTTTCAACCACACACCTATTCACGCACGTTTATGCTTATGGACGATTTTTCAAGAGCTTTATCAATTGCAGATAAGGTTATTGTGTCTGAAATTTTGCCGGTAAGAGAAACTAATACTTACGGAGTATCTTCAAAAGATTTAGTCGATAAAATTGAATCCGCAATATATATACCTGATTTTGAAAAAATAGCTGAATTTATATGCAAGAACGCTAAAAAAGGTGATTTAGTAATAACACTTGGAGGCGGAAACGTTTATAAATGTGCTAATATGATAAAAGAGGCTCTTGAAAAATAATTTTTTGTACGATACTTTAATGATGAATTTTTTAAAAAAATGTATTATAATTAAATTCCAAGTTCAATTTTTAGAAAGGAATTAAATTAGATGGCTGTATTGTTTGAAAAAAGCAACACAAAAGTAAACCTTATGAAAGCTTTTGCCGGAGAAAGTCAAGCTCGCAATAGATATGCAATGGCCGCTTCTCAAGCAAAAAAAGAAGGATTCAATGTAATTGAAAAATTATTCGCATTTACTGCAAATCAAGAAAAAGAACATGCTAAACTCTTTTATCAAAAATTAACTCCTGTATACGGAACAAACATCAGTATCGAGGCGGGATTTCCCGTCGATATTTACAGCAATTCAATAGATTTGCTTAAATGTGCTCAACACAATGAATATGAGGAGTACAATGATGTATATAAATCTTTCGGAGATGAAGCTAAATCAGAAGGGTTTGAAGAAATAGCAAATTTGTTTTATAGTGTAGCTGAAATCGAAAAAATTCATGGAGACAGGTTCGGTAAGTTTATTGAATTAATTGAAAATAATGAATTGTTCGAATCAAGTAAAGAAGAACGTTGGATTTGTCTTAACTGCGGTTACATATATAATTCAAAAACAGCTTTAGAAAATTGTCCGATATGTAATCACGGAAAAGGTTACCAAATGCGTCATGACTGGATATTAATCTAGTTTAAAATAAATTAATTAATAAAAAGAAAGAAGTGTTTTTTATGTCAACAGAAAGAACTTATATAATGCTTAAACCTGACTGCGTAAAAAGAAAATTAATGGGTAAAGTTATTTCCAGAATTGAAAAAAAAGGATATACAATTTCAAACATTAAAATGATGAATTTAAATGAAGAAATTTTACGCGAACATTATGCACATATAGCTGATCGCCCATTCTTCCCGAATATTGTAGAATACATGACATCTGGACCAGTTGTAGGAATGATTGTAGAAGGAGAAAATGTAGTAAAGGGTATGAGAATACTTATGGGTGCAACCAAGTTTGAGGAAGCACTTGCCGGAACAATCAGAGGAGATTTTGCAATGAGCACAGGCGAAAATATAATACATGGTTCTGATTCCGCCGAAAACGGAGAAATTGAAATCAAAAGATTTTTCGGAGAAAATGCTTAACATTAATTGATGTTAAATTGAAATATAACAATAAAAATTAAGGCATAAAACTACCTGCTGTGTAAAAACAGCAGGCTTTTACTTTAGAATAGAGAAAATTTTAATAAAATATTTTTATTTCATTTTCATTTAAATCTCTCCATTTTCCCGGTGATAACATACCGAGCTTAAGCACTCCTATAGAAATTCGTTTTAATCTTGCGACTTCTAATCCTACAGATTCGCACATTTTTCTTATTTGGCGATTTCTTCCCTCTTTTATTGAAATTTCAAGAACTACACGATTTTTTTCTTGAACAATTACATTTACACGTGCAGGTTCTGTATACTTTCCGTCTATTTCAATTCCGGTACAAAGTTTAGTCATTTGGTCTTCAGTTAATTTCGGACGTACTGTAACTCTATACGTCTTCCATATATTTTTTGAAGGATGAATAAGTCTATTTGCAAAATCCCCATTATTTGTCATTATAATGAGGCCTTCTGAATCCTTATCTAAACGTCCCGCAGGATAAACTCTTTCCGGTATATCCCTAACTAAATCTGCTACACATTTTCTTCCCTTTTCATCACTCATAGTAGTTACAAACCCTCTGGGTTTATAGAGCATTATATAACGAAAACCCGACTGATCATTTTTTATAACTTGCTCATCAACTTTTACCAAATCTTTTTGAGGGTTAACTCTATCTCCCAATTTAGCGATTTGTCCATTAATTTTAACTTTTCCGTTTTTTATAAAAAATTCTGATTTTCTTCTAGACGCAAATGAACAATACGATAAATATTTTTGAAGGACCATAGTATTACTTGAATTTTCTTGCTCTTTTAAATTTTCTGACAAATTTTTCACTCCAAATTTTATAAATTATTTTACACCAATCAGTTTTTTAAAAAACTCCCCTATAGACTGAAAAAAATTTTTTTTGCATGCAACAGGATTTTTTATTTCAGTATTGGAAATTATTTGATTTTCACCTATTATTCTTCCATCTAAGCAGTATACCACTTTTCCAACTATTTGTCCTTTTTCTATAGGTGATTTCACTGAATTAGCCAACTCTACCTTACGTTCAACTTTATTTTCATCACCTTTTTTAAAACTTTTTGAAAACTCAGATATTCCTATAGCTTCAATGTTTTCATCCTTTTTTCCTTCCAAAGGTACAAAAGTCTTAAAATTTTTGTCACTAAACAATTTTGAAACTGTATTTTCAAATCCGTAATTATACAATTTCATGTGATCGTCCCAGTCGTTTGGAGCATTAAGAGTAACGCAAATTAATCTCACTCCATTTTTTTCCGCACATGAAACCAAACATCTACCTGCTGCCTTTGTAAAACCTGTTTTTACCCCTATACACCCTTCATAAAGCCTTAAAAGTTTATTATGATTCCTTATATTAATAACTTTAGATGGATTTACAAATTTAACCTGCATACTTTTCTGAGAAGCTATTTTAGCAAAATCCTCATTTTCCATCGCGTATGCACCTAAAACAGCCATGTCTTTTGCAGTGGAATGGTGGTTATCTTTGTCTAATCCTGAAGGAGTTGAAAATTTTGTATCTTTCATACCTATTAATTTCGCTTTTTCTGACATCAAACTTATAAATTTCTCAGTAGTCCCTCCAACTGCAATAGCCGCAGCGTTCGCAGAATCATTTCCCGAACACAAAAGCATACCTTTAGCAAGTGCATCCAAATTAACAATATCTCCCGGCATAAGTCCCATAGATGTACCTTCAACTCTTACCATTTCGTCTGTAATTTCAATTTCTTTGTTCCCACATGCCTGCATACACTCTAAAGTAAGTAGAGCAGTCATGATTTTGGTGGTACTTGCCATTGGGAGGGGCTGAGTCTCATTTTTAGACCATAAAACACTTCCGGAATCTGAACACATTAGTATTGCCGACTTAGCAGAAACATCTAAATCCGCAGCTTTTAGAGACACTAAATTCAACCACATTCCAATCGCGAAACATAATAAAAAACTCATTAACCTTTTTATCTTTAACATCGACAGAGCAAAATTGCTCTTTCACCTCTCATATAAAACAATATATAAAATACTATGCAACAAATTTTAAAAAAAGGAGAAATATTTTACAAACAAGTATTTCATTGAATTAAATATCTGTAATTCACCAATAATAAAAGTGTATTTGGAAATTATTGGGCGGAGGACAAAATAAATGCCTTACGAAAAAGTTAAAATTTGCGGAATAAACACATCAGGCTTGAAAACTTTACCGGAAAAAGAAAAAATACGGTTATTAAAACTTTCACAAAGCGGAGACAAAAAGGCTCGTGAAGATTTAATAAACGGAAATTTGAGACTCATTTTGAGTGTAATACAGCGTTTTGCGGGAAGAGGAGAAACTTTCGATGACTTATTTCAAGTAGGATGCATAGGACTTATAAAATCCATAGATAATTTTGATATATCCCAAAATGTCAGATTTTCCACATATGCAGTCCCGATGATAATAGGCGAAATCAGACGTCATTTACGTGATAACAACTCTATAAGGGTAAGTCGTTCCATGCGTGACACTGCATATAGAGCAATGCAAATAAAAGAACAAATGCTAACGAGTAAAAATAAAGAACCTTCAATAGAAGAAATCGCTCAAGAAATGGGAGTATCAAAAGAGACTGTAGTCTTGTCGTTGGAATCAGTTGTAGAACCCATATCACTTAATGAGCCCATTTTTTCCGACGGAGAAGGAGACACTGTCTACGTAATGGATCAACTGGGGAATAATGACAGAGATACAAATTGGTTAGATGAAATATTTCTTAAACAAGTTATAAAAAAATTGACTGAAAGAGAAAAAAATATACTTTCCCTAAGATTTTTAAAGGGAAAAACACAGACAGAAGTCGCAAAAAAGATAGGAATAAGTCAAGCTCAAGTTTCACGATTAGAAAAAAATGCAATGAAAAAAATAAGAGAAAATTAAACCCACCGAAAATACAATCGGTGGATAAATAAATATTGTTTATTCTAATTCCATACCAAAAAAACCTACTTTACCACTATTTCCTGCTTTTACTATTTTTTTGGCATTTTCTTCGCCTTTAACATATGTTAAGTGACCCTTAGTTATACCACTGCCACTAATTAGTATGCTATACCAATCATCTGTTTTATAATGATCGTTAAGTATTTCAGACGGAACATATTCAAATTTTAACTTAGCGTCTTTTTTGATCTTTTTATGAACCATATCAGATTTACGAAGTCGAATAGTATATTCATATCCTTTAACTAAAATATCACTCATTTCTTCACTTAAAACTTTCCATCCTCCGGCAATTAACGCATTTATCTGTGCACTTAATTTTTCATCCTCTCTGAAAATTGTACTTTCGAATTCCATTACCATAACACTCCTTTTAATAATAAAATTTATTCTTGATCAAGAATAAGTACATTATATATATATATATATTAAGTCAAATGTTTTTAGTAAAAATAGTTAAGTAACTTTTCATAAGCTTCTAAATACCGGAAGTTTTCACAAATATTTGTCATAATTTTACTTATGCAAAAACCTGTCGGATTGTATCGACAGGCTAATTTATGTATATTATAAATTCTAAAACCGTTTTTGATTTACTATCATTCGGAATTTGTCTTTTTAAAATTCCACCATTTGAAATTATTGCATTCACAAAATTTTCACTGGATTTATCACATAATAATGAAATCTTTTCAATTTGATATTTTTTGCATTTAAGAATCATTAATTTTAGTATTTCAGTTTCATATCCTTTATTTTCCTCTTCCGGTAATACACTAAAATCTATACTTCCTGTAAATTTTTCAGAAGAATTTATTTTTAATTCGGCCATACCTAGAAGTTTATTATCAGACTTCCTTATAGCAATATACAATAATGTCTTATTATCAAAACTTTCAATCCATTCTTCATAATTCTCAAATTCATACAATCTCGCACTACCGATGAGCTTCTTCCCTGCTCTTAAAAAACTATCCTTATAATTAATAATTTGATTTTTAAACATTGTGGATGGTCTTAAAAGTTTAACAGCAAACTGCTTTTCCCTG
>CAKUZC010000022.1 GCA_934718145.1 uncultured Eubacteriales bacterium
TGAGGCACCATTTGAATAGTTCTCTGAGGCATCATTTGGACAGCTCCTTGAGGCACCATTTGAATAGTTCCCTGAGGCATCATTTGGACAGCTCCTTGAGGCACCATTTGAATAGTTCCCTGAGGTACCATTGGGACAGTTCCTTGAGGAAATATTGGAATAGTTCCCTGAGGCATCATTTGGACAGCTCCTTGAGGCACCATTTGAATAGTTCTCTGAGGCATCATTTGGACAGCTCCTTGAGGCACCATTTGAATAGTTCCCTGAGGAAACATTGGGACAGTTCCTTGAGGCACCATTTGAATAGTTCCCTGAGGTACCATTTGGACAGCTCCTGAAAGAGGTGGCTTCGGCGTAGTCAAATTAGTTTTTGAACGTTTTTTAGTTGGAGCACTTTTCGAGCTTTTTCCAGCCTGAGATTTGCTCTTTTTAGTAACTCTTGAACGTTTTTTAGTTTGGCAAGATGTGCTCTGTACAGTTTGAACCTGAGTCCCATCCGAAACCGGCACACTTGGCGGATTAGCCGGTACAGCTTCTCGTCGTTCACTTTGAGCGGTGTTTGAATTGTTTTGAACCGCAGGTACATTTGTCGCAGTTTGAACTTGAGTTCTATCAGAAATAGGCACATCCTTCTTTTGTTCATTATCACTGTTTATAGCTCCGACAGATGGTAACATATTCGCAACTAACAGTGCTCCTGCTATAATTTTTCGTTTAATTGACATGATTAAAATACACTCCTACAATCTTTTGATTATAATACTATTATATCATATTTATAAATAAAAATCAACACTATTTTAACATGTAAGATAAGTATAAAAATAGCCCCGACAAATTGTCGAGGTTTAAAATTATTATCTTTTATGATATACCAAACTAAATGCTTTTGCAGAAAGTAATACAGCCTCATGTTCGCAGAGAACTTTAACTCCACGGTTACTGTATTCATACCAATTGCCATCTTCTTGCTTAATAACCGTACAAACATTTTTTACATCCGTATCTAAACACGAAAAACAAACCAAATCATAAATAAGACCATTTTTAGGTTTCAGTTCCAATAAATTTGTCAACATACAACCTGAAAAATAAAAAGCCTCTTTAGGGTTAATATCTACTATTACAGTGTCTTTAGAAACATTACATTCTCCTAATCTAACTGAATTAATACCAAAAGGATTATTTATATCAAAAGCTAATAAATCGATTAAATTATTTTCAGGACCTAATATATCTCTAAAAAATTGTTGAATAGAATTTAATGGCTTATCATCTCCAATAAAATTATTAAGATATGTTACACCTTGCATATATTTTTCATTTTCAAACGGTGATATTCCATCCATAATATCTAACAAATATAATAAAGCATCCTGAGGCGGCGTCAAATTAGGTGCACTCGACCCTAATAATTCTTTTAATCCTTTACAACTGTAAGCCCTGTATACAACATTTATAAGAAATGGATTACATCCATATGGTAAAGGAACACGCATAAAATTAAACATTCCGGTAGCATTAAGTGTTTGAGTAACGGGTACACTAACTGCGGGGTTTATGACTGGTAAAGTAACTCTTTGCGGAACAAATATAGGTTCCTGTGGCACAGCCTGAATTGCTATTGACGGAACTGGAAAAGCGCCGGGTTGAGCAGCTTGTGCAGCAGCTGGTGGATCAGGAAAAACTTCTGGCATTGTGGCTTGAGCAGCTACCTGTGGAATATAAAAAACTTCCGGTTGAGCAGCGGCTTGCGCAGCGGCTGTCGGAACCGAAGGAGCCCCAGGTTGAGCCGTTTGTACAGTAGCTGGCGGACCAGGAAAGATTCCTGGCATTATGGCTTGAGCAGCTGCCTGTGGAACGTAAAAAACTTCCGGTTGAGCAGCAGCTTGCGCAGTGGCTGTCGGAACCGAAGGAGCCCCAGGTTGAGCGGTTTGTGCAGTAGCTGGCGGACCAGGTAAAATTTCTGGCATTGCAGTCTGAGTTGCTGATGGCTGAATTGGAACAATCCCTAGTTGATTGGTTTGAGCATCTAACTGTGGAACGTAAAAAAATTCTGGTCGAGTGACTTGTGCAGCAGCCTGTGGAATCGGAGCAGCACCTGGTTGTGCAACTTGAGCAGCAGTTGGCGGTGGAACTAAAACATTTTGCTGTTGACCATTATTGTTTTCCATAGCTCCAACGAGCGGAAACATATTTGTAGCTAACAGCACTCCTGCTATAATTTTTTTTTAATTGACATGATTGAAACATACTCCTATTACTTATTTTTTAATTCATAATATTATCATATCATATTCTTTAGTATAAAACAATATAATTTTAACATTTAAATTGTATGGTAAGGAATTTTTGAAATATAACTCTTAATTAAAACATAATAAAAAACCACCCGTCTTGGGTGGATTATATTCATGAATTTTACATATCTCAGAGCGATAATCAATTCTTAATTGGGAATTTCTCATTCAAGAGTTTCAGAGTCTTCCTGTTCTTCATCTTCTTCGTCTGTAATTTCAAGCATATTTTCAAATTTTTTGTTTATGTGACCACTTACTTTTAAATAAATTTTATTTTTAGCTAGTGAAGGCATTAAACGCGTAGGTATATATTTTTTTGATTTAGTTAATAATTCTTTTATTTCTTTTTGTTTCTTTAAACATTCTTGTTCTGTTAAAGTTTTATCATTAAAATCATCATATGCTGTGTCAAACTTCGTAATTACGGCTTCCATTTGACGTTCTATTTCTTTTTTGCGGTTTTCATTTTTATAGTATGCTTTATTAGAGAGCGTTTTTTTAAGTACGGCTCTATACGCTATTAATTCCATTAGAGCGTACTCAAGTTTTTTTCGTGCTTTCTCTAAGTTTTTTTCTGAATTTTTTTGACGGGGAAGCATAAAAATCACTCCTATTCTTATAAAGTATTATTTGCGTTTCGAAACACAGTAACATTATATATATATATTAAGTCAAGTATTTTTTATAAAAATAATATAAAATTTTAATTCAATAAATTTTCGCAATAAAAAAATAAACGCTCCGATATTATGTCGAAGCTTAAAAATTTCGTACTATACTCTACTATATACCAAATTCCATCCGGAAATACTTGCAATTCTTGCTACTTCATCCTCAGAAACTTTTTTTATATTTTCTCCTCTGCAAACACACCACTCACCATTTTCGTTTCTCACATAACTCACCAAAACATTTTCATCATCCGGTTGTTTTCTTTCCCAAGACGATACATATGAAAGATTATACTCTCTGCCGGTGGATTTATCATTGAACTTCAAAATATTTTTTATTTGTAGATTGGATAAGCAAGGAACTATTTTACCAGATACATCTCTTCTGTCAATGCTTACTAAAAATTCATCTGAACTAGGAGTACTGATCTTTTTTTGATTTAAATAATCGTATAAATCCGTAAACTTTTCTCCTTCATTAATATTGACACAAACTTCCGGAATATTTCCTAAATACTTTATCATTATCTTAATAAATGCTTCATTTATATCTGATTTATTTCTCTTTTTTGTATTTCCTTTAGGGTCGAGAGTACAATAGGCTAATGCAATATTTTTAGGATTGTAAGAATTAATTCCGTTTATTATTCCAAACAAATATCCAACTGCTCTAATTTGATTATCTTTTACATTAGGTTCATTATACATTGAAAGTCTCACACCTTTGAAAGCATAGAGAATGTAAATTACCCTACTTATAAATCCATGATCTCCTAAATCCGGAAGTCCCTTTTTTAAATTTACATTATTGTAAAAATTTTGATATTTATCTCCTTCTGCCGATATTTTAGAGCTCTTTAATTCACTGTTTCTGTCAACAAAGCGATGAATACCGGATTTACAATCAGCATCATTTTGCAGATTTGTTTGTTTTTTATCTCCTTCGGCACAAACTAAAGGAGTCATAACGAGTGTTGATAAAGTTAAAGCTAAAAATTTTTTCATATTATTTACATCCTCATTTAATATTATTTCTTATCTATTATATCATGGTTATTACAGAAAAACAATAAGTTTTTAATAATTTTAAAATGATTAATAAAAAAATATCCCAGCTTAATGCTGAGACATTGTGAAATAACTTATGCTTTTTTGTTATATATAAAATCAAATCCGGAACAAGCACTCTTTGATACAACCTCTAAAACTGTAACTTTCTGCACATATCCATGTCCGTACTTGTACCAATTTCCATCGTCCTGTTTGATATAGTGTACCAAAGCCTCGCTTTCATACGGTTCTTCTTTCGACAAGGAAGAAAAATAAGAAAGTTCGTATTTATTACCACTTTTATCAGTCAACTCATAAAAATTACATAAAGCTAAACCACTTAAAGACCTTACACACATTCCAAATAAATTCTTCCTATATACATTGAAAATAAGTGACTCTTCTGAATTTTCAAATCCGTTTCTTAAAAGGTATCCATTAAAATCGAATAGAGGTTCACTTTCTTGAACAACAACATCTAAAACTGCCGAACTTTTAAGGTACTTTGAAACAACTTTACAGAAAAATTTATTGAGGCTATCTGTATTGTACTTTAGTGTTTTTCCTTCGCTGTCAAGTTTTGAATACGCTGAAGCTATAACTGCGTTGTCGTAAACTTTTCGACCTTCTATTATTTCAAAAAGATCTCTCAAAGCTTTTACTTTTGAATTTTTTGTTTTCAAATCTGCATATATTCCGTTTTTTACACCTTTTAAACTATAAAGTCTGTAAACCAATCTCCTTATAAAACCGTGGTCGCCTAAATCCGGAAGAGATCTTTTAAAAGGAGAATATACCAAAGCATCTCTTGCATACGAACTCTTCCAAATTTCCGGAACTTGAGCAGTACTTTCATATTGATAAAACTGTCCCTTAACACCTACAGAAGAATTTGAATAACCTTTACCACCACTTTTTACTGCACTTACTACCGGTAAAAAACTCATCATTGTTAAAGTTCCGGCTAAAATTCTTTTTTTCAATTTCATATTTACTATATTCACCCTCACAAATTTTAACTTAAATTATTATAACATACTTTTTAATGTAAATCAATAATAATACAATAATTTTATATTATAATTAAAACGAAATTGACTTCTAGTGAAAAAATATGGTAATATGAAGGGTATTGATTCAAAAACATAAGGAGTACATACAAAAATTTAACTTTATCCATTGATAGAGTCGTAATATTTAAAACATTTTTGAAACAGAAAAATTTATATAAATAAAATACAACTATAAGAAATTTTAAAAAATTACCTAAAATTTAACAAACCTATGCACCGACAAAGCAAAAACTGTAAATTAAATTTACAACGTAAATAGGAGATTACTATGCAAAAACATAAGAAAATTTTAGCGGGAATTTTAGCAACAATGAACTGTTGCACCTTGCTTAGTCCGACATTAAATACTAAAGTCCGTGCGGCAAAAGATGAAATTCAAACTTTGACTAAATCTTCATCTGATGATTCGACTCCTGATAAAGCTAAAGACCCTATTAAAAAAGAAAAACGCTCATACGATGGTCCGGCAATTATAAATAAAATGAAAAAACGTCAAACTTTATTAAGCGATTACAATTTAAAAGTTTTAGATAAAAATTTGACAGATAGCATAAAAAAGGAAATTGAAGCAACTGAAAAAGAACAAGAAATAATTAATTTAAATTCTTCTGTAATGCTATTATCAGACAAAATGGATGCATATCTGAAAGTAGTAGACGAGAAATCAAATGATAATTCCGGACTAAAATCTCTAGCAGTTGAAGCAAATGAAGCAAAAAAAGCAATGGGTGCGTCGAAAGAAATTATATCCAGAGTAATGCCTCAATTGAGAAAAATAAAGGAAAAATCAAATGAATTGATAGCAAAAAGAAGACTTGAATCAGAAAAGTACAAAGTGTACAACGATGCATCTGCAGCAAGTATGGAATGTAAGTTTCAAGAAGCATCTTTAAAAAGTCATATTAAAAAGGAAGAAACTAAAAAGAGTTGTGCTGTAAAAGAGCTTGCAGAAAGAGAGAAAAAAGTAATAAACTCTAAGATGAATACTCCGGAAAGGAAAAAAGCAAAAAGACTCGTAGAATCCAGTAAAAAAACCATTGAAAAATTAGAAGATCATATAAAAACATCTCAAAAAAAAGAACTTGAAATAAAAAAGAATTTTGAAGATTTGGAAAAAACAGAAGCAATAGCAAAAAAAGAATACGAAGAGGCGACGGAACAATCAAACATAGTACTAAGGGAATTAGAAAGCATAAGAAGAACAGAAGAAATCATGCACACACTGAAAGAAAAAATACGAGAAATGGATGCATCGCTGTCTAAACTGATAGTAAAAACAAAAGTACCTGTACAATTATTCAGAGAATTGCCACAGGAATTTACGGATTTAATTCATCAACGATTGTGCATGCACGAATGTTCAGAAAGTACTATGATACAACTTGTTAAATTCGATACTAAAATAGCCTTACCTTATTTGGAAAAATATGGTTCTGTTGCAAACCAAATTTATATGCTGTATAGCGCCATGAGGAACGATTCTATTTTTAGTAGTGTAGTTAAAGATGAATATCCTAATCCTATATTATTTTTAAATAGTTTATTTTGCTACATAAGTGGGAAATATGATGATTATGACTATATACAAATTAATAAACAATATGGAATTTTACAAAATTTTCTCTTTCAACCACAAGATGATAAATGCGTGTCTGCATATCTCGACGGTTCGCCATGCGTGCCTACTTCACATATCATTTACAACCCTTTGTATAGCCAACTATTACGCAAATACAATATGTCTCACTATTTATTAAACAACCGCTTGAGAATTGATAATAGTATTATTCCTACTTTACAGCCCTTTTGTAAAGGAGATTGTTATGTATACTTAGAGCTTGCGGATAAAATTGGAGCACCTTTTTTCAGCTCTGATGAAAATATGTTTAATTTTAAAGTACCGATTTCTCATTCCGTTTCAAATGAATATGATTTAATTGCCGTAAGCGTTCGTGGATTAGACGGCGTGGAGGAGCCATTTACTCTTATAAAAAACGAAAACAAATTAGAATTATGGGATAAATTAGGAAACAAGTCTATAAAATGCGGACTTACCAATGAAGATGTAAGGAACTTATGCAAAGAACGAGGAGTAATTTCAATGATGTATAAAAAACGTTTTTAACCATAAATAATTATTAATATCTACGTATCAAATTGAGATTTTACTCTAAATTAAAATTGCCATCGGTATTACTCCGATGGTTTTTGTGTGCACATAAAGTAATTTATACTGCTATTATTTTATTTTTTACATAAAAATGCCCCGATGAAAAAACATCAAGGCTTTAAAGTTAATTTTATTATTTTTTGCTATATGTAAAACCATGTCCTGACATAGCTGCCTTATTAATTACATACTTTTTATCTACTTGATCTACATGTTCTTGTCCATGCCTGTACCAATTACCATCATCATGTTTCAACAAAACACACAAATTCGGTTCAGCAATTTCTTGCTTGCGATCTAAATCATAGTAAGATACACTGCAAAGTTCATATTTATTACCGCTAGCATCGTCAATTTCTAAAAAATTCTCAAATATTTTTTTGCCTCTTTCATACAGACTATAACCCTGTCCACTCGGAAACCACAGAGCAAAACTTTCAACTTTAGCTAAAGAACATCCCGTAAAAGCACCTTTATGATATATACTTTGTATATCTACTTTTTGACCTTTCTTTATACCCTCGAAAAAATTAAAATAGCAACCTCCTACAATACCATTAATTCTATTCCACAAACTCTTAATATTTTCATTCAATCTAGAAAAATCAAGATCACCTCGGACTATACCACGGAGACATGTACTTAACGTTTCTCTGCTATAGACGGTTTTACTATCTATAGTATCAAGCAAGAATGTAAGATATTGCAATTGTATATCATTTGACATCTGATTACTATTTCTACGTTGCCGCAATGCTTCTTTTACATTTTTCATACCGTAAACAGATCCCACAACTTCCTTTAAATAACCCTTATCTTCTAAAGCTGGGAGATGTCCTGCTTCTGTGGTATTCTTTGAATCAAATTTTTTTCTTCTATTCGTGTCAAAATTTTGTTGTTTAGGTTGCTCCGCTCGAGAAGGCTCTTCCTTTTGTTTAGGTTGTTCTGCTTGAGAAGGCTCTTCCTTTTGTTCAGGTTGTTCTGCTTGAGAAAGTTCTTCTTTTTGTTTAGGTTGCTCCGCTTGAGAAGGCTTTTCTTTTTGTTCATTCACGTCAGAGTTTTGTTGTTTTGGTTGCTCCGCTTGAGAAGGTTCTTCTTTTTGTTTAGGTTGCTCTGCTTGAGAAGGTTTTTCTTCATTTTTATTCGCATCTGGGTTTTGCTGTTTAATTTGATCCTCTTGAGAAGATTTTTCTTCTGAGCCTGAAAAAAGTTTGCATAAACCTACACCTACAAAAGTTGCTACAGCTGCAGCTACAGCGCCTATACCTAAATTTTTCTTATTTGCTTCAAACCAAGATTTTGATTCTGTTTTGCCATTTTTTTCAGTTTCCTCAATGACAATATTCTCACTATTAGGAACATTCACATCTTCTTCAGCTTTTGTAATAGGTAAAATACTTGCTGTTGCTAGGGTCCCTGCTAAAACCCTTTTTAAAATTTTTTTGTTTAGATCCATACCTAGCTAAATCCTCCTGTAAATTTAAATCAGATTCATTTTATCAAAATCTTCACTTTAAGTCAATAAATATTTAATTATTTTAAAATAAAACCATCCCCGTAAAATACGAGGATAAATATTATATATTATTAAAAACTATAATTTTGATACATCTGTGAAAATAAACAGTACTCCATCTGTAGAAGATTCTTCTTTAACTTTCTGATCAGATACAGAAGACACCCTAGAATCATTGTATATATACCATTTACCGTCCTTACTCTTTTTATATGAAACATAATGTCCACTATCACAGAATTCACCTTTGTGAACAACTACTCCGGTTAAGGCATAATCTTTGCCGTCTTTTCTTATAACATCTGAAACGTTAATAGGCAAATTTGATTTAATATTTGACATGGTTTTCAAATCACAATACGTGCGATTAATTGTAATGCCAAACTGTCCTTCTATTGGATTAACATTTAGTGGATCTCCGCATTTAAAGTTTTCTTTTTCTGTCAATTTGTCAAAATCTCTACTTATATCTTCATCCGAAAATTCCGGACCCTTATTTAATTTTTTCCTTAAAAATTCTCTTGCCAACTGTGGATTCATATTGTTACCGTGATCCAAAATATCCTGTAAAGATACTCCACTTAAATCAGCGTTGAACGAAAACGGATTCGATAGACACAATCCCATACCATATTTTTCAAAAATAGAATCTAAACTTTGTATAAATTCATAACAATCTTCTTGTTTACCCTTATATCCTAAAATTACAGCAGCTTCAAGCACTTTATCAGCATTTTCCGGCTCTTTACCGCTTATAATCGAAAATAGGTATTTAATGGCATTAACTTTATGATCTCCACTATCATCCTTCATTACTGATTCGCGAAAATGATCCAAATTGTAAAGCTGTTGAATTGCGGCATTCATATAACACATATTTCCGGGATTGGTAATACCTAAACAACCACTTGGGGTTTTCTTATATGATTTTACTTCTTTAGTAATAGTGCTAGATGATTTTTTAGACTTATGATTTTCTTTTTTGGTTAACTTATCAGGCTTTTTATTCGCACCTACACTTTTGTCTGAACTACTTGATTCTTTTTTGGATGGTTTCTTTTCGGACGGCTTTTTCTCGGAAGTTTTTTCTTTAGGTGGCAAATTCACATCTTTACTACTATTTGATACACCTTGTATAGGCTTTTCAGGTAAATCAACAGGACGAGAAAACGACTTTAAAAGGTCATATTCTATATTATATTTTTTTAAAATTAGATTTAAATTTTGGATAAATTCGTCTTGAACTTCCTGTCCATCCTTGTATCCCAAAACTGCAGCTGCTTCATGAACTTTATTGACATCTTCCTGTTCTCTTCCACTTATAATGGAAAATAAGTATTTAACAGCATTAACTCGAGGGTCTCCACTATTATCATTCATTACCGATTTGCGAAAATTATCTAAACTGTAAAGTTGCTGAATGGCAGAACTCATACTTCCCAGACCGGTGATTCTCACAGGACTACCGGAGTCTGAATTATTAAACATTCTATCATAAATGTACGCTCCTATTGCTCCTCCAACAACTCCAACAGTTCCAATCAGTGCACCTTTAAAAATTAAAGGTAAAATTGAACTTTGATCTTCTTTAGAAGCCTTTTCGTGAACTTTTGAATACGCTTCTGCGTTTGCTTTTACTGAACCCAATCCAGGTGACGGTAAAACGCCCAATAAAGCTAAAGAACAGGATAAAAATTTTTTACTTATAGAGTTATTCATAGTTCCTCCACACACTTTATCTAAATTTTCTCTTAACTCTATTTTATCACAATCTTTATTTAAAATCAAGCTGTAAATAACTCTTATAAAATTTTCCCATTCATCTCGAGTGTATCCATCTTTAATATTAAGACAAAAATTATACATTTCGTCTCCGCTTTTACACTTCGAAAAACCTTCTGCCAATTTCTCATCAGAAAGCAATTTTTCAAAAACAAAAACTAAATTTTCCAAATTTTTTCACCTACCCTATGGAACCTATTTCTATACACTTGAGTTCTGTTCTGCCGTCATTGAAATAAAATCTTATGAAGTAATTGTCCATAATGTATTTATCGCTCGGAACGCTATCAATTTTATTTATATTAATTGACAAATGAGAAAATACAGTTTTGTAATACTGAGGACAATTATAATTTATTGAAGAGAAAGGATCTCCCATTACTGATCTTCTATCAACAGCATTGCTTTGTGCACCGAGTCCCATAAATTTCTCTTTTATACCAAGAATAATTTTATCGCATACATATTCGCCTTTATCGGTATCAACTTTAAACACAAAAGAAGCATCTATATTTAGATAAGTGACAATAAGTTTTCCGTCAGTCTCATTTTTGTAGCTTTCTTGACCAAACTCAACTTTAACATTTTCAGGATATTTTCCGAGATAAGCTATGTAATCTATACTATCACCACGGAAATTACCCTTGAATTGCTGAGAACCAAGTTTATCAAATGAAGTACCGTTTCCTTGTCTTTTACCTTTTGAAAATCCTCCCTCATAGATAACAACTGAAGTACCTACATCATAAAGTTTTCCATCGCCATCGTATAAGCCGTTTTTAAATTCACCGGTATATTTGGCAACTCCTGTATCTAAATCATAAAGAGTACCGTTCCCGCCATAAAAACCGCTTTCGAAAGTACCATCATAGAGCAAATTTCCTTCGGAATAAAGTTTACCGTTTCCGCCTCCGTAAACACCATCTTTAAAACTACCTTCATAGTGTATACTTGAACCATCTTCTTCGTACTCAACTCCATTCCCATTACGAACATCATTTGCATAATCTCCGTAATACTTTTTCAGTTGATTTGAAGGATCATACTCTACGCCTTTACCGGAACGTTGTCCGACAGAAAAATTTCCGATGTATATAACTTTACCTATATCGTTAAATAGCTTACCTTCTCCGTCATAATTATTGTTTGAGAATGCTCCACTATATATGAGAATGCCGGAAGAATTGTAAAGCTCGCCTTGACCACTGTATTTTCCGGATTGAAACGATCCTTT
>CAKUZC010000023.1 GCA_934718145.1 uncultured Eubacteriales bacterium
AAGACAATAAACGCCATGATGCTCGCTTGTTATTATTCCAAAAATGCTGACTTTAAAAAGCTCTTTGATAAACTTGAAATTAGTAAAAGTGAGCCATATTTGGAACACTTAAATAAGCATAACGTGATATTTATTACATGGTGTAATCCTACAAGGGAATATAAAACTTTTGATGAGTATATGGATGGCTTCATTCCTCAATTAATTTTAGACCTAAAAGAAGAATTTCCAAATGCAAAAATTAATGATAATGATGCACTTGGAAAAATTTTCGAAGATATATATACCCAAACTGGAGAGAGTTTCATATTTATACTTGACGAATGGGACTATATTTTTAATAACAATTTATTCGAACCTGAAGATCGGGAGAAATTTTTGGAATTTTTAAAAAAGCTTCTCAAAGATAAACCTTATGTAGAGCTTGCATACATGACGGGAGTTTTGCCTATTGCTAAGTACTCATCTGGGTCTGCGCTTAATATGTTCAAAGAATATAATATTCTAAATGATAAAAAATATAATAAATATTTTGGATTTACACTCGATGAAACTAAAGCGTTGTGTGCAAAACAGGATAAAATAACTTTCAAAGAACTAAAAAGTTGGTACGATGGCTACAAAACTTACTCAGGAGATGACATATTTAATCCTAGGTCTGTGGCCTATGCCCTTAGTGATGGCATTTGTCAAAGCTACTGGACTAACACGGGACCTATGGATGAGATTAGTTATTACATTGAAAATAATGTGGAAGAAGTAAGAAACGATATAGTCCAGATGGTATCGGGAATACCTGTTAATATTCATTTAGAAGGATATAGCGCAGAGCAAATAAATTTAAATACTCGTGATGAGATACTCTCTGCCATGACTGTTTACGGCTTTTTAAGCTACCACGATGAAACTCTCACTATTCCTAATAAAGAGCTCCGAATGAAATTTGATTATGCCCTTAAAAATCATCAAATGGGCGAAATTTCTAAATTAGTTTTAAAGTCTAATCAAATGCTTGAAGCAACACTCCGCAAGGACACAGACACAATGGAAAAACTTATTCAAGAAGCGCATGATATCAATATCCCGATTATAAAGTATAATGATGAAAATTCGCTCGCTTGCATAGTTACCCTTGTTTACTTAAGCGCAAGAACAAAATATAAAATTGTGCGTGAAATGCCCGCAGGAATAGGATTTGCAGACTTCATTTTCTATCCAAACGATAAAAGCAAACCAGCGTTTATCATCGAACTAAAAAAAGACTCCACTCCCGAAGAAGCTTTAAAACAAATTAAAGAAAAACGCTATCCTTTAGCACTCAAAGATTATACGGGGCAAAAGCTGGCTGTTGGAATTACTTACGATTGCAAACAAAAACAACATCATATTAAAATCGAGGAAATTTAATCTCAATACAAATACAACGGACTATAAAACAGCGTAGAAACTGTAATATAATCCGTTTTTTATTTTATTTTAAAAATTAGAATGTAAGTTCAAATTGTATAATTGTTAAATTCAGTCTGAATATCTTATTACATAGATTGAAGAAGAGCTTTTAAACAATACACCACTGTCTAATTTGTCCTGAGAATATTTTTTTAAAATATCTTGTTTTGCTTTAACCGCATTACCAATTAATATATTATCAACATAAAATTGTACGTCATAAGTCGACGATTGACCATTATTTTTTAATGCTTTAATTTCAACTGTATGAGATTCACTTTTTGTAAATTTATTAGAATCTGGATTATTAAAATCAATATTCAAATTTTTGCAAACTTTTTTCACTGTTTTGATAGATGAAATATTTTCATCATATATCTCAAATTCAAAGGATACATTATTATTTGCTTTCCATATAATTGACATTGCCTTAGATATTGCTAAATGTGCATATCCATTTCCTCGAAAATTTTTCCCTATCCAGTAAGATACACTTAATCGATTCTCGTTGCTACTTTTTCCAATCAATATCTGACCTACAACATCATTGCTAGGATTTTTAATGGTCAGACTAAGTTCATTTTCGCTTGTAGTCAAAAGTTCATCAATATCAGCTACCTCTGCTCCATATCCCAAATAACGAGTAAATTCTTTTCCTTCGCCAATAATCATATTTTTTAATATTTCTTTATCTTTTTCATTTGTTTTTCTAATAACAATATTCTCTGAATCTTTTTCTTCAAAATAACATGAATACTCTTCGTATAAAGACAAAGCTCGACAATTTTCAAATTGAAAACTGCTTAAAAGCATTCCACAAAATATAAAAGGAATAATTATATTTTTTATTCTCATTTTTGAGTTCCTTTGTTAATATAATCTCAATTTAATTTTAGCATACAACACACTTAAAATCAACATATTTAGAAAACAGTCATAAACAAAAAATAAACCTATCTCAAAGCAAAAGCTATGCTTAAAAAATAGGCTTAAATTATTTTCTTATTTAAATTATAAAAACATATAGTTGATTTCATAAACTATTTTAACTCCATTTTTCTTACAGGCGGAAAAATTTTAAAACCCTAAAAGCGAACATTTTCCAAATCTACTTGTATTTTTAGCTACCATTTTATTCACAGGGTATTTATAAGTCATTTCATCAGTGCACATTTTATTTAAATTTAATAAATTGCAAATTTCTCTTATTACCATAACAATTTTAAATTTATGCTAATTTGCGTTGCACTTCTTTTTAAAATTTTATACATAAAAAGGCCTCATCCATAAGGAAAGCACCTTGTAATTTTAGGTTTTATTGTTTAAATAAGAAAATTCATTATTAGCTTTATAATGGTGTCTTTTTCTGAAGGTTTTGACTCTGCTACCATTATTGTGATTGATACTAAAGCGTAATCATCTATTATCTTTTTACTACCTTCAAATAACACTCCATTTTTATCAAGAAAATAAAGGAACAACGCTGCAGCAATTCTTTTATTACCATCAGAAAAAGAGTGATTTTTTGTTATCAGATACAGTAAATTTGCAGCTTTTTCCTCAAGCGAAGGATAAACCTCTTGACCTCCAAATGTCTGATAAATGGCATTGATACTTGATTTAAAAGAATCGTCTTTTTCATTTCCGAATAAATCGCTTTCATTTCCAAACTTCATGCTTGAAATCACATTCCTGCATTCATCATAAGTCAGAACATAGGTTGCGATATTCCCACTGGGTTTTTCTATTTTTTGGTGGTCATAATCATCAAGAAGATCCAGTGCAACTGTATATTTTTCAATCACATCTAAAATTTGCTTGCTATCAAGTGTGCTTTCTGCACGTTTCATAATTCGTATTACTTCTCCTAGTTCATTTATACGATTATTATTTACCGCATAGCCTTTTAGTATGTAATCTTTTAAAACTCCATTGGCCCATTTGCGAAATTCTACTCCTCGCTGTGATTTGACTCTGTATCCAACTGATATTATTACGTCTAAACTATAAAAGGATACAGGTTTATCTGAATTTGCAATGTGCAAAAAATGCACGTTGCTTTCTTCTTCAATTTCTCCTTCTTTGAAAATGTTCTTTATATGTTTAGTAATTACCGATCTGTCTCTTTCAAACAATTCGGACATCTGATTTTGAGTCAGCCACACGGTTTCGTTTTCGATATTCACATCCAATTTAACATTGCCATCCTGTGCTTTAAAAATTACTAATTCTGTTTTCTGATTCATGTATCTTTTTCCTCTAAATCTATAGTTGCACTCATATCTAGTGGTATTCCCTATTTTATTACCAATTTTAATATTAAAACCATACTTTGCATAAAATCCGACAGCTTCTTCATCTGTTTCTGCATTAAGACTTCTTATATCAAATTTTTCTATAATATAATCTATTAACTTAGAGCCGATACCTAATTTACGGTAGTATTTATTAACGGCTATATCAGTGATTTCATAAATTTTATATTGCTTATTTATGTTTTTTATAACAATGAATCCGATAATCTTGTCTTTGTCAAATGCTCCAAATGTATAAATATTATCGTTTTCACTGTACATTTTTGTCAATCCACTTAATTTTTCATCTGTGGGATTGTAATGACTATACTTTAAGATTTTAATAAATTCAGCATTGTTGCAAATATCATCTTTTATGTTTTTAATTTCCACTTCTCTTCTCTCCTATCCTAACTATCTTAACCTTAATTCTTACTTTATTCAACCCGCTGCTTCTTTTGATTCATTCTTTTCCAAGAAATTATACCGAAAACTGCAAGCATTACCTGTACAAAATCAAGGAGGCTCCTTCCATATGTGCCGTTACAAAAATCCAATGCACACCATAAAATATCTCCGATGAGCCAAATGCAAATTTTTTCTTATTGCGAAGCAACAAGGTTCCCGGGACCCGTAGAAAATCTATGATTTTCGTAATGGGTGGTGGTCCTTATATTTAAAATGATTCCCGTCAACGAAATTGCTGTCAAGAACCACGTTATATCTATCATTATTTTTTCCTCCTTGCTGTCAGGAGTAATTCCATTGCATTGTCCTGTGGTGTGTCTGAAAAATTAGTCGTACAGTTTTGTTTAACTATATCAAAAATTTCGTACCATATGATATTAGCTTGTTTTTGAAAAGATACACTCATCTGAACAAATGGATTCGCAATCGCTGCTCCTGTGGTTGGGTGCTTTCCTAAAAATCCAAATTTACTTATGGCCTCTTCACATTGGACATGTCTTGCGAAAGCCTGAGAATAGGATTCGACCAATCTTGGATTTACAAATTGATCACACTTTCTCTTCTTAAGCCACAACCACGTTTCTTTAAAAATTTTATCTGCTCCGAGTGGTTTTCCGTCTTTTTGTTCGGAATTTAAATAATCACTTGGTTTTGGAATTTTTTCTCCTTCTAAATTTTCATAACTTAAAAAATCATTATCATCAACCTTAAACAACGTTTCATCTTCTAAATCGACTGGTTCGAAAATTCGTGCTGATCTTCCTGATGCTATTTTATCGGCTAAAGAGTCCGGCTTATTCCCGGCACGAACCCTTCGACCGCCTCTGTACGTTCCGTCTTTGGACATTTTTCATACTCCTTTCTCCGAGACTGCATCCCGACCAGGTTATTAAGCTGTTTTTATTTCCATGAAGATCAATATTCAAAAGAGATTTATAGTATTCACTTTTTGGATTTCCGCATTCATACGCTATCCAAATTTCCTCGTTCATAGAGCTATCTTCTTTAACAAATCGGCAATATTTACATTTTACATAACACTTTTTATTACTGGACATACAATTATCCTCCAAACTACAAATTTAAAGATCATCTGAATTTTGTAATTTGTATATTGTAACTTTGCAATTTGTATTTTTTATTTTTATCGTTTATTTCTCTAGTACCCAACCTTTCAGGATATCTTTTACTTCCTGTAAACTTACCACTTTAAACGCCATTCCACCTGCTTCGTTTATTCGTTTAATTGTAATTTTCTGCAACTTTGACAACTTTCCGCTTGGCGTCTTAACTTCAAATGACACGAATTTTCCCCTGTAACAACAAATTATATCGGGAATACCTGCAGTACTGTATAAACCACCATGCTCTTTGAAAGCAAAACAATCCCGTTTTGTCTTTAAGTATTTTAATATCTGATTTGTTATTGTCTTTTCTTTCATACAATTAACCTCCATTAACCTCGGGTAACCTCAATTTTTTAAAAGAGGTAACTCCCTTAAACCCAACAACAAAGCCAACGTTTATATATAAGTAACCTCTATACCTTTATAATAAATTTATTTGTTATATATAGACTTTTTTAATTAATACACTCTTTCAGTAATTATATATTTACTCTAATACGAAGGTGTGTGTGCGGAAAAGTGAGGTTAAGAGGTTACCGTTTTACAAATGGCTAATTTAAAGGATTTGTCGCATCCGAACTTTTGCTTTTGATAACCTCTTTAACGCAAAAACACTTTTGAACTATGCCATTTATTTTTTTAGAAACTTGCATTTTGGTATGTCCTTTATAGTCAGTTTGAGTTTCAATAAAACCACGATCCTTAAAACCACGAGTGACTTTTGAATAGTCAAACCCGTTTTCATCTAGAGCTTGGCGCAAAATATTAGGTATAATATACACAGCATTTTGCTCTATTTTCCCATAACATGGCGTACTATCTGGAAGAAAGCGATTTTTATTGCTCGTTATCCATCCTGTTACAAAATCCCATGCTCTATCGATTGTATCTGACTTTTGTAGTTCCTTGCAGTTTTCTAAAATTTTAATTCCAAGATCCACAGCTTCATTCCATGCATCTTTTTGATTTTTATCAAATACAGATATCGAAGAATAGTAATCGCCAAGACACACAATAGCCACATTATCAAGATGACTGTTATCACAATTATCTGATTGACACTTTTTTATATCTTTACGGAGCATATCAAAATCTGTTCGCGCTTTACCTTTTACTTTAAGTACATCATTAATTAAATATTTAATAAATACTTTTCCGGCAAATCCATAATTGTTTTCACTAACTAAGTGAAGTTGATGTGCAGTATCTGTATCATTCACAGGCTTACCATAAAGCTCTAGGACTCTTGTTAAAACACCATCGTTACTGGATTCTTTACTCATGGGCTGTTCTCCTGATGTTATGATATCATTTCTCCAACTAACTGTTTCCTGAATTCCACCTTCTTTTGAACCTCTGAGCCTTCCAAATCCATTTCCAAGACTATAAATAATATTTTCAACGGACAGTCGTTTATTGTTTAAAACTTGAAGTTCATCGATTGCAAAAGGTAAATGCTTAAGAATTCCTGCCATTCTTTCAAGTCCAACACTTGTAGCATTAAAGCTGCCCATAAGTTTTGTCGGATTACCCCAAACACTTATTGCCATCTTGATTGCTGCTGTTTTTCCCGATTTAGAGTCGTGCCAGATATGAACAAAAAATACACGATGATTCAATATTTCAAGAAGGGGAGAAGCAAAGGAAGTAGCAAGTATAAACCTTCCAAATGGATTGTTTTTAAGTTGTGCTGCACTTTTAAGCCAAATGTCGAAACTACCATATCCAATAGTGCTATCAATTATATTTGATGCTTCTTTATATTCCGTTTCAAAAACAATTTGGTCACTTACGTTGTAAGGGAAAAATTCTCTGTCTATCCATCCGATACGAGATATTGACTTTATGAAAGGTATACACTTATCATTTGCACTTTCATAGTCAGAGAGATATTTCACTATGTCTGATGCATTGCCCGAAGATACAGGTAGACCGCTATCAGCATACTTAATTATCGAAGTTCG
The DNA here is from genome assembly GCA_934718145.1 of uncultured Eubacteriales bacterium. GTDB lineage: Bacteria > Bacillota > Clostridia > Oscillospirales > Acutalibacteraceae > UMGS1491. The sequence goes on from CAKUZC010000023.1 coordinate 7,303, forward strand.
ATTGAACATGTGTGAACGTGGTGCAATGAACGATTTCCAATGATTGTGATTTAAGAATTTTATCTCAACTTTCTGAGTGCCATCATCGATATTCTCAAATCTACGAGATATAATTATCGGACACGAACACACCATTACTAATTCATCTGAATTATTATTCTTAAGTATTTTTTGAATCCCATATTTCATAGAAACCTCCCAACCTTGCGGGATAACTGATCCTAAGGTATCAATCTCATCGAGTTTCAAAACTTTAAAGTTTTGTTTTTCTACAGAGTTCCTATGCGAAGTGCAATTTGCCATTCGTACGGCTCTTTCAAAGTCCCTTAAATTAACTTTTCCCTTGAGCTTAGTTTTTAATCTAGCGTACTCAGATGGAAGATTAAATTTTGCCCAAGCGCAAAGTTTCATATTTTGCTCTGACAAAATTTCATCCACATTAATCTCGTTACATGAAAGTAAATCCTTAAAACGCTCCTCAAAACTTGGCAGACCGTAGACGATCGGAGCTTTGACATGGCAGTTTTTGTTGCAGTCAAAATTAAGGTTTTCCCTGATATATTCGCAAGTATGTGGCTTATTTTCAATTATTGATCGTTGGATTTTTCTTTCTGTTTCATCAAAATTGTACTTTGGATAACTTTCGCTAAATTTATGTATCGCATTATTACCTCCTTTAAGTGGAGCAAGATTAGTGATCATAGCATGCCACAGAGGTTCAGGTAAATTTGATGCATTGTCCACACAGTATTTAATAAATTCACAACTTTCAACTACTTTTTCCACACCATGTGCATTTTTACTAATGGATGCACCCATATCGTTACAATGTGTATATTGATTAAATTCCTTTAAATTGTACCGTTGCAGACTACTTTTGATAACTTCGCACTTAACACCACCTTTCAGTTTGTGATTCACTGACCCTGGAACTCTTAAGATACGAGCAAGATCATAAACATTGTCAATTCTCCAATTAAATTTTTTTGCTTCGCTGTTGATGTATTTCCCAAATCCTTTAAATGTCGAAACAACATAGCTTCTACCTTTGTCATTCTCAATTTTAAAGGGCTTTTCCAAAAGCCAGTATCCGTGAATACCATTACCTGACTTTACGATTATACTTGGCTGTATTTTTAAATTGTTTAGAAATGTAACAGCATCATTTACTGTTTTCGGCAAGGATTTTTGCGCATGGGCGTCACCTTTAACATCTATATCAGCATACAAGGTTGTAATGCACGAGATATCTTTTTCGCTTCCCCTAAGGCCATTAGAAAGTATTTTATTCCTAAGTCCTACTCCGAAAAAAACATTTGTTTTTTGACCCACATTTTCAGCTACATTCGATATTTTTTCGATTTCACTGACCTTAAACCATTTTGTTTTTCTATCGGGCAGAGAAGTAAGTGTTACAAATCCTTGATTGCAACCTTTGTAAATTTCTTTAAAAAATTCCTTTGCGTTCATCGTTTCACTTCCTTGCACTTATTCGCTTTCTTTTTGCTAAACCTCAAAATGGTATATCTTCGCCTTCTTCGTTTTTCCTTTTTGGTAACATTTTTAATTGCTTCATGTGCCGTTGGATCATCATATCCTTCAGCATTTTTAAGTCCTAAATCCATAATACTAACCCTCCATTTCTTTAAGAGAACCGAATCGTGTCCCGATTGCAGCCTCTGCTACTAGCGGTATATCAAATTCTTTAAACGGCTGTGCTTCCATGCAATTTTTTATGAATTCTACAGCCTCATGCAATCTTTCTTTCGGTAGCTCAAACATCAGTTCATCGTGTATTTGAAGTAAAGGCTTGAGCCATAATCTATCAGGCAAACCACCAAGAATTCTTACTATTGATAACTTTAAAATATCTGCAGCAGTTCCTTGTATTGGTGTATTTAAAGCTTGTCTTTCAGCGAAACTCTTCTTATTCCAATTGGACGAAAGAATATGAGGAAGATATCTACGTCTACCGAGATACGTTTCTGTATATCCATTAAATTTCGCTTTGCTTTTTACTTTACGTTGCCAATTTTCAAGTTCAGGATATCCTTCCTTAAGGTTTTTTATAATCTGATCACACTCTTCAAGTGTTTTATTAAGTCCGGCTTTAAATTTAAGGCTTCTGAGCAATCCTTTAGCGAATAGTCCGAAAAATACTCCAAAATTGCACGCCTTTGCAATTGTTCTTCGCTCCTTATAGTGTGGTGCATTTTTATCCACTGCCTGCTCGAATGGTATCTTGTAAATTACAGATGTTGTCTTTGCATGAATATCCCCACCATTTTTATATGTTTTCATCATAGTTTCATCTCGACAATAAAACGCTCCCACACGAAGCTCAATTTGAGAAAAATCAAGTGACATCAAAACTTTACTTTTAGGTGCAATAAAAAAATTTCTGACTCCGATGGGATCATTATCCTTTCTCGGACAGTTTTGGAGATTTGGATTTCTACTTGCAAACCTTCCTGTTTCAGTTCCAAGAGGAAAAAGGTCAGGATGTATTCGGTTTGTTGCAGGATTTAAATGTTTAATGTAGCTGTCTATATATGTTGACTTAATTTTGCCCCACTTTCGATATTCTTTAATAATTTCAAATAGCGGTACATATTCAGGTTTGTTTTCTTTACAGTATGAAGATAAAAGTATAAATGCTTCGTCATCAGCGGCTTCTTTATTTTTTTCTGTTGTCTTTAAAACAGGGAGGTCTAATCTTCCGTAAAGAAAATTTTTAAATTCCTGAGTTGTGGCATTAGAACCAATGTTTACGTTTCCCGTTAAAATAGCTATATCTTCTTTAAGCTCACTAAGCATATTCATTGCTTGGCATTGCTTTTCTTTTATTAAATCAATATCCACAAGCAATCCATTGTGTTTCATGAGTCCAACATACACAGCAGTCGGAGACTCTATTTCTTCTACTATAAATCTGTGTCGTGGAAGATTTTCATCAAACCATTTATTAAACAAATGATAAAGCCTTAAAGCATAATCACTATCTGCACAGGCATATCTGACAGTTTCAAAATTATAAGGATCTAACTCATCAAAGAACTTTCCCTCAGTAACACTTTCAAAGGTAGGTAAATTCTCCTTCAAAAGCTCTGGAACTAGCTTTTTAAGACCGCTATCCGATAAACTTCTAAATTCTGTATTTGTTTTAAGAGTAAGCTGAGCTGCTGCCATTGTGTCATAAACCTTGCATCTCATAACTATTCCCAAAGCATAGAAGAACGCACTTTCAAACGCAGCATTATGTATGACTACTGTTTTATTTTTATCAAGTAAAATATTTTCTGTGATATATAAAAAGACTTTATCAAAGTCTGCATTTTTAAAGTTTTTGTGGCAAAGGGGGATATATATCCCCGTACCATTTTTTACAGATAGACTAATTCCAACAATTTGAGATTTATTTGAATCAAGTGATGCTTTCTTATCAGTTCGATACTGCTTCTTGGGTGAAGTTTCTACATCCAATCCGATCAAGTTGTGCCCACATAAATATTTTGCAATCTCATCCACAGTTTTTACCAGTTTATAGTTCATATGTCTATATCCTCCTCAAAAACGTCAGCACCTTTTTGAGACTGCGTTTTTATCTGTGAAATCAATTCCCCCAGTCCATCTTTTTCGGTTTGATCCAAATCCCGTAACACAGAAAAATTTACCTTTGAAAATGATATTCCTGTTTTATTAACTGCTTTTTTAAGTGAAAGTTTCGTTACCACACCATCCGACTTTTTACCTGTGGAAAGAAGTCTTTTGATATATTTTGAAAATTCTTGAATTGAGCTTGCGGGAAGTACCAAAATTACAGGAAATATCTCATTTTCACGGAGAATATAGAGTTTATGCTTATTTTTACACGCTTTGGTACCATTCTCACCACTTCCAAATTGATTCAATTTGCAATACCTACACTTCCCTCCCGGAGTACCTGATCCATTAACTCCATCAAAGCTACAACAGTCAGGGGGATTATTGTTTCCGTTATATCTGTTTTCATAGTAAGTAAACATAGGGTGATGATGCAATATTACTGCAGAAAAATCTTTTGTAAATATAGGTTCATCTGAATTTTCTAGATTGGGAATTTCAAAATTGAGTCCACCACCCGATGGAATTTTTATACGATCAAATCCACTATCAAGCCCTGCAAGTTCACAAAGCATATTGTCTTTTAAGTCTATGT
>CAKUZC010000024.1 GCA_934718145.1 uncultured Eubacteriales bacterium
GTAACACATGGTTCCAGCTAAAGCAGCTACCGCTGCACCTACTGCAACAGCTTTATTTGAATTTTTTTCTGCTTCATCTGCTGCAATTTTGGATTTTTCAAGTTCTGATTTACCTACTTCTATTTTTTTAGAATTATTCGACACTGTCTTCACTGAACTTCCAACACCTACAACTGTAAACAATACTGATACCGCCGTTCCCAATGAACCTAAAAGTCCCGCTGAAACATTTTCCAAATCCGCTTCGCTAATACCTTCTAAACGTTCACTAAATTTCGCCACAGTTTCTTTTAAAGTTTTCATGTCTTCAGGAGTCAAATCCACTCCTTCTTGTTTGAAAGCCTCTACTATACTGGTTTCATCATCCATTTTTAAAATCTTTTCCAAAAAACTCCTATCTTCAAAAAGTTTCATCACTTTTTCGTTCATAATATTATTCACCCCTTAAAAATCATTTTTTCAAGTGCTTTAACTGAAATTTTCCTATAAATTTTAGAAATCTATTCTGTATTTTCAACTCCTTCCTCATTTAATTCCGTTTCAGAGTCTATGAAATCCAATAACGTTTTTTCAGACCAAAAATTTCTTAAATTTTGGCTTATATCTAATGGAGTTTAGGTTGCATTTGATGAAGTTGAACTCCAAAAGTTACTGTCGGGTATCTCCTTCAAAAACGATGCATCTATGTCTTCAAGTTTATCTGCGATTGAATTTATAAATTTTTTTAAATTAACCAATTCTTCCTGCGTCACATCTATTCCATTTTTTTTAAAATAATCTATGACATCTGATTCGTTTGACATTTTCAATATTTCTTCCCAAAATTTTTTAATTTTCAAAACTCTTGACAGTTCACTCTCCACATATGCACCCCCTTAAAAGTAATTTACGTAACTTATGATTAACTACTTGTCACGAATTAAACTATATATCCAGTAAATTTGTCTTTTACGAATATATTATCAGTCTTTCTTTTAATTTGCTTTTCGCACTTCATAAGATAATAAACAGCAACTTTATCGTTTTCGTTTATCCTAAGTACATCTGTAAACATAGCCCTTGCTTCCTCAAAGTTACCGCAGATGTAATTCTTTATTCCATTTTCAAAAGTTTCTTTAGTGGTAATGTATAAATCTTTTCTATATTTTTTGGAAACATCTATTATTTCAAAGACATCTGTATGTCCATCGCCGGTTATATTTCCCATCATTCCTATAAATCTGTATTGATATGGATGGTTTTCGCCTAAACTCTCAATTATGGAACGAGTTGCAACATGATTGACTCCTATCGTGCCCAAAAATGTATCCATGTTAAACATTTGCATTATTTCATCAGATACGACAACTACTCCTCGTCTATCCTTATTACCCGAAACTCCTACAAGCACATCACCTGAACCGAGAGTAATATTTATATATTTTTTAACAAGTTTTGGTATATTAACTTCTTTGAACTGAATCGAAGCATTAAATGCATCTTTTGCCCCTTCTGGGAATAACATTACAGCATCAAGGCCGTCAAATGATTGCACTACACCATTATTATTTTCCACTACTCTAAATATCTCACTATATGTTTTGTTTAATGCTTCAAAGAGTTGATCTTCATTTTCAAATCCGTACGAACCTCTATATGAAAGATTGAAAGTTACGTAAATCATATTCATTGGTAGAATATTATGGTCATGAAGGTTGACTTGAGTTATTTTTTCTTTATTCATAAATTTGAACATTTCAGTAGGTACGTATCTTATATATTCTTTATTCAGTTTTATCAAATTTGAAGTATATCTGCTTATCTTTTCTGACATAAGATTAAACGCATTAGCTACATCTGCAAGTTCATCTTTAGTCCTTATTTGTATGCGAGTGTCCCACTGACCTCTGTTCATTGTATCTATTGCTTTTTCAATTTTCTTTAAAGGTTTCAAGGACCATTTTATTGAAAAACACATGTAGGCGAATATGAGTATTGCTATTATCAACACGATAGATATTGAATGTTTAAATATTCTCCAAAATTCTGCTGAACTGTGGATATTTGAATCTAAAAAGTTTCCTACAAATCCTACAACTCTTCCGTTAGTATCTTTCAAAGCTACAAATGAACCTGTCATATTTCCGTAAACATCACGGAATGTAGCTTCAAGACAGTCACTGGTATTCTTTTTGTTTGAAAATTTATTCCAAATATCGTAAAGAGCTTCACATTCATCTCTTTCCATAACTGTATCTATCAATGAACAATGCGAAGATACCATATCGGGATTTGTATATTTTAATCTGTCGTACGATGAAGAAGAAGTATTGTAGCGAGTATTTATTGTCACATACAATTTATTGTATCTTTCAATGTAAGTAACAAGATAATCACTTCTGTCACCTATTTTCAAAGCTAAATCGTTGTACCCCTGTTCTATAGATTTCTTAAGTTTAGAATATTCATTATTCATATAACCTGAAACATGATTAAGTTTTGAAAACTCGCTTCCATCTATACTGTCGGCGACGGTCTTTGCTCCTCTTTCCTGTTCACTTTTCAGTATGGACATATATTCAGATACTGAATCACTGGTATTTATAAATATCAAAACACACATAGAAACAACATAAACCGGTAAAAACATAAGTATTATTCTTGTTGCGAGTGAAATTTTCTTTATTTCCAAATGGCTTAAATATCTTATGACATAGAATCCCAACAAACACACTGCACAAACAGCAATCATAATAAGTATGCCATTCGGGAAAATATTTCCCCTTACATCATTAATAAGTCCATGACGAGCACCAAATCTCACATAAAAAGGCTTATCAAAAGCTTTGGAGGGTGCATAAAAATCACCGTCATCGATAAGTTTAATTTTACGAACATCCTTTACAAACACAGTACCTTGCGAATCTAAAGGACTATCTAAACCATACAATACTTTCGACGTAATGCTCTTGGTATCAAGTTTGTAAAAAGAACCACTCAATGAATCGTTAAAATATATATCGTCGTTGGAATCAACACTCATTTCGGTAACTAAGAAATTTGAAGTGGAAATGGCATTGGAATAGTCTTTAAATTCTCCTTGGTTGTCCATTCCCCATAACTGACCGTTATTAGTTGCGTAAAATACCCTACCTGTTGAAAGTACTGCTATATCACTGACCCAATTTACAGATTTGTCCGTAATATTTACTGAAGGTTCAACAGTGAAAGTCCTAGACTTTTTTGGGCTCTCATCATTCAAAGGATTTGCAGTGATGACGTCGTATTTGTTGTCCTGACATCCGACAACTGTCATTTTTTGATTAACAACTTGAACTTTTCGAATGTATCCATTTACCGGAGGATTTGCGTATTTTGAAAAATCCATACTTACAACATCTTTAATGTAATTACCGTGGGTGTCATACATCATTACTGACTCACTTGAAATTGGATAGCCGGACTTGTCCGAAACCACGGATTTCAAATTTCTCTTTTCTTTAACAATATAAAAATTGCCCTTAGAATCCGCTTCAACATTTCTGTAAGAATATGAAGAATCTGCATTTGATTTATCCAAATAAATTGTAAAATCTACGGCTCCACTGGACAAAACTTTAGTTAATTTAAATTCTCCTTTGTCTTTGTCTACTCCCAGGACATAAACATTGCCGCTGGAATCCATATCAGAACTTAAAAAAGCTTCAAAGTTAGGTTTATTAACAAAATACTGGACTAAATACGATAAAATTAAAATAAAAACAGCAAGTATCGAATATTTAACCGCAGTTTTTCCAAAAAAACCTTTTGTTTTGTTTACAGCTTCAACACCAATTTCACGACTCTTACTAACCGGTTTTTCTTTCATGCAAATTACCTCCAAACAATAAATTTCAACAAAATCAATTACGTTTAACTAATAATTAATTGAATCTTAAATATATATTTCTTCAAAATAATTGAATATATATGTTTACTATTCCAATCAATAGTTGTATAATATAGTATATTATCATAGAATAACAGAGTCAAGTGTTTAAAAAATGTTTTATTTTTCAATTTAAACGAACGGAGTAGAAATTATGAGAAATTCAAACCGAAGCTCAGACTATGTAGTAATCGCAAACCTTGTTGAAAATGAAAAAATCAGCGTATTTATTGCGTATAAAGAAAAAAATACTTTGGACAATCTTTATATTGTAAATCAGTTTTGCTACGATAAGGATGACATGTATTTTTTCAAAAAACTTTTTTCTCTCTTTAATTCAGATAATCGTCCGAAAGAATTTGTGGACTTTTTCGTAAAAAATAATAAGTTCTATGCTGTATTTAAATATCAAGAAACTCAAGGAATAAAAGAAAAATATGAAAAAAATCTAAGTGTTACCGCTTTCGATGATAGATGTAAAATACTTGAATTGATTCTTATGAAAATAAGCATCATACCGAGAATACATCACGAGATATTAGGTTGTGCATCCGAACCCGAAAATATAAGGGTAGACGAAAATAAAAATGTTTTTATCACATATAATCTCCAAAATATATTCAAATACAGAGGTTCGGACACTAAAACTATATTTGAAAATATTAAAAATATTATTCTAGACGTACTACCGGCAGAGTGTAATGCAAAATTCAATAAACAACTTCATATAGTGCTAAGAAAGTGCACTGAAGGTGTATATAGTTCCATTCCTGAACTTATAGTGGAACTGAGAAAAGCCGAAAACATTTCAAAAGCAACTTCTTGGATTTCTTATTTCAAATATCGCTTGAGCTTTTACAAACCTTTATTTTCAAAAGTAGGAAAAGCTGTTCTGACTTGTTCCGTAATAGCAGTTTTAATTTATTTGGGATATTCAAAAATCAATGATCGTATGAACACAAATCAAGCTGCTGCAGCCGTTACAATAGGAGGAATAACTTACAACGGAAATGCAAATGATGAATCAGAAAAGGTTATCTCTGCGGAAAATCAAGATAATCAAAACAATACGAAATCATCGGAAGATATAATATTGTCAGAAGGACTAGATATGGAATACGAGGATTATGTTGTACAACAAGACGATACAATTTCTTCAATATGTGATCAGTACTACAAAGATAAAAAATACATTACTGCAATAGCAACCTTTAATGGTATGGAAACTACAGACAAACTCACTCCAGGAACAATTTTAAAACTTCCAAACCGCACAGCAATTGCGCTTTATATTTCAAAATAAGTATTATACGGCAGCATAACACCTTTAAATTACATTTATTTATAAAAAGTAATCCACCCATTAGGGTGGTTTTTTCTTGCGAAAATTTAATAGGTTAAATATTTTATATTATTTTTATAAAAAACACTTGACTTTATATATATATATAATGTTACTGTGTTTAAAAATATAACTAATAATAAGGAGGTAAAAATTATGCCAAGTAAAAAAGATGAATCAAATTACATATTATGTAAATTTACGAAGTTTATTGAAGAAATACACCTTGAAAAAGGTTCTTTCAGAGCAATTCTAGTACCAAAAACAAAAGAAGACACCAAAGTAGATGCTTATTACATTTATCCTACTTTAGATGTGCTAGAAATTGGAAATAGAAAGATCGTAATGGGGCAACTTAACAAATTTATTGAAAATGAAAAAAATCCAAAAGATTCAATAGGATTTAGTGGTGTAATTTGTCAAGAAAAAATACATGGGAAGATCAGATTGTAAGTAATTATAAATTTATAACTCCAATAAATATAGATCAAATACCAAGGTTAGGGTACACAGTATCAAAAAAAGAGAAACATGAGGCATCAAGTAATAATATGCCGATAGAGATAAATAAACAAATAAATAAGTATTATATCTGGAATACACTAGCAGATTTAAGTTTAGGAAAGGTCCATTATATATATATTAAAAAAGCAGAAGAAAAAGGTTTAGGTTGGACTATTTATATTATCCCTACCTGTGAAGAAGCTGGAAAATCCAAAAAAGAAATAGAAGACTGTCTAAATGACTTAGTAAGTGATAAAAAATTATCTTCAGAAAATAAAAAAAGTTTGACGTATGTTATATAAATATTTGTGAAAAAAACGATACAGGATCTAAACTTCTTGATATATTTAATGAAAAATTATCTAAATCAAACAAGAAACTTTTTATTAAATGTAATCAAATTGAAAAATCGTTTAAATTAAATAATTATGATGAAGAGGGAAACCATATCAATATTTTAAAACGTGCTGGGAAAAAAGTAGGAAGGGCAGTTGAAAAAATTAGAGGTAAAAAACCACAATGATAATTATTTCTTGCATCTCAAAATACAAATCGCTCTGAAAGGGGCGGTTTTTTTATGAAAAAATCAAACATTAGTTACAGATGATTCAGTTAAATAATTCACTTATAATTTGATAATATACACTAAAATACCACCCAAAATGGGTGGCTACATTTATTCAAATAAAATTTTTTGGAAACCTATTATATCTGTACAAACGAAAATACATATTCCGGATGTCTAGCTCTCATTTCCATTACTTCAGATTCATCTACAGGAACTACAGTATATGCATCATGTTTATACCATTTTCCATCATCGCTTCTTACAAAGCTGCACAAAAATTTACCTTTAGAACATACACACACAGAACTCAATTGGAATGTTCTATTCGCCGATAACATTCTAAAATAACTGCTGTTATGGAAATAGTGGTAATTGCGACCATTAATTCTTATTAAATTGCTTACATCCAAGCACAATACATGTCCACTTCCAATGTCACGACCATCAACATCTCTACTACATCCGGTCATGACCCCAGCTACCATTTCGGGTAAGCTTATTTCTTTACGTTGATTCTCAGGAAATGCTACATCAACTACTGTAAATCCGCTTAATCCTTCCGGAAGGGTGCCTGCAATTGTCATTACTGTATCATTGTCAAATATATAAGAATCTCTCAAAACTCTTTCTGTTCTGCGATTTACAAGAGCTCTTTTTCTTTCTATATTATTGAACAGAGTTTTGATTGCTTTTATTTTGTCATCACTCATAATTTCCGGATAAGACTTTACCGCTTCTCTAAAATTCTTGATCCCATAACAACTGTATGCATCGACAACATTTTTCTTAAAATTCTGATTATGAACATCTTCCATTTGTGCTGCCGGAAAATCTTCTGCCAAAGGCTTTACTCCATATACCGGAGAAATGGACATAATGCTCAGTACTGCTAGTGATCCTGCCAAAACTTTTTTAAATTTTTTCATTTTGTAAATAATTTCCTCCCTGAATATCTGTTTTAATACAATGGTATTATATTATAGATTTCATATTTGGTCAATAAATAATTAACAATCAATTCTCAACCCAATCCAGAAATTTTTTAAATTTAAAATTATATATTATCATATTTTTACATTTCACTATATGAAAGAACATATTCAGAAGAATTTCTTAAAGCTGTCATTACTTCTTCTTCCAAAACCGCTGTCGAGACTTGATTTGTATTTTTATACCATTGGTTATTACTATGTTTTACAAAAGCTCTTACAAATCCTATTCGAGTGTATATACAGACTGAAGTTAAATTAAATATCTTATACGTGTTTGGGTCAATTACTGTATTATAATTAACAAGATCATAATCAGTATTTTGTAAATCACTGACAGAAACCGCTACCGTTATTCCATTTGTATTTTCATTAAGATATTCTGTTACGTTTTCCGCAATAGATAAACGGTGGTCGGTACGCGTTACATTAATAAATGATATGTATATGTTTTTCCCTATCGAAGCTAAAAGTCTTATAATACTTTTAAAATCAGACAAATTTCCATCAAGAAGTATTTCTTCTATCAAACTTTTGTTTAGGGCTTCTCCTCTATCCATAATGCTAAAAATATGTTTAAAGGCGTCCGTTTTTGCTTCCACACCCTCTTCTAGAGAGCGGATTGAATTTCTAAAACTTTTTACGCCGTAAAAAGAGCACATAACAGTCAATATTTGATTAAAATATTCAGTCGTAAACGGACTTTCAAATTCCTCATTTAAAAATGTACTTCTCTCTAAATTATCATCAGGGTTTTTAGCATTAGCTTCCTGAAATTTGTTATTAAAAATAGTGATTAAAGTAATTAACATTAATACCAAAATTTTCTTTGTTTTTCTCATATTATGGCACATCCTCCTCTGTATTATATATTTTGCCATAATATAATATCATATTATTTGTATAAAATCAACAATTTATTACAACAAATAACTCCCGGCATTTAACCGAGAGTTTTTAAATATATAAAATTTGATATTTTCGATGAAAGTCAAATAAATACTACATAAATCGAGACTTTCACAATAATATTTATCTACTGTTTAAAACTTATCCTTTAAATTAGTTCCATTTTTTTTCTTCATCCTTCAGTTCACCTACAAAAAAGATTTTAGTGAGCCACTCTTCTAGTTTTTCCGTTGCTGTCGAACACGATGTTGTTGTGAGTTTAGTTTTAAACTCTTTACTATCAAGTGAAGAAAAAAATTTAAGTGAATTTACATTTTTAAAAGAAAAATAGTTTACTATTCTATTTTGAAAGTTTTCACAAACTTTATAATAAAAAACAATTTCTGCACCACTTTTATCCCTCTTATATGAATAGTACGTTTCTTCTTTAGTTAATATTCCTTTAAAAGCTTCCCACCACTTACCTAAACTATATTTAGCTTTCATTACTTTTTCTGATTTTAAGGTGTTTTCTAACCCATCTACAATATTTTCCAGTATTCCTACGGCTTTTCCATATCTTACCCTTAAAGACATTATACCCCCAAAATCTTTTTCAACTGAATGGGTATCAAGCTCTTTTATAAAGGTATTATAAATTATTCCCAAAACCCTTATATTATCATCTATCCTACTTTGGCGACCGATAAGCTTCCTTCCAGCTTTTGCTGCATTTTCTTTTAAATTTAAGCCCATATTTATCACTCCTGTTTTAAAAATTTTTATTTGTATTTTTAAATACAGTAACATTATATATATATATATATATACGAAGTCAAGTATTTTTTATAAAAATAATATAAAATATTTAATTTAATAAATTTTTGCAAGAAAAAACCCGCCTTAAAAAGCGAGTTTAATGTTTTTACACAGATTTTTAAAAAATTAACTTTTTAACTATTTATCTTCAATTGCCTCAATTCCGGGTAATTCTTTTCCCTTTAAAAACTCAAGAAAAGCTCCCCCACCAGTTGAAACATGAGTTACCTTATCGCCAAAACCAAACTTACTCATCGCCGCAGCTGAATCTCCTCCGCCGACTATGGACACAGCTTTACTCTCTGAAAGTGCTTTGGCTATATTAAGAGTCCCGAACTCATAATTTTTCCATTCAAAAACTCCCATAGGACCATTCCAAATTACCGTACCGGCTTCCGAAATGACTTCAGAAAACAGTCTCACAGTTTTAGGACCTATATCCAAGCCCATCCATCCTTCTGGTATACTGTCCGCATTTGTTGTTTTATGGTTGGCGCTTGGACTATATTTATCAGCTATCTCGACATCAAGCGGCAAAAGAAATTTTACGTCTTTCTCTTTTGCTTTAGCCATCATGTCCTTTGCAAAACTTACTTTATCAATCTCAAATATGGATTCACCTACAGCATATCCCAATGCATTCATAAACGTGTAGGACATTCCTCCACCTACAATAATTACATCTACTATATCAAGTAAAAAATCAATTACGTTTATTTTATCTGAAACTTTAGCCCCTCCAAGTATAGCCACCAAAGGGCGTTTTGGATTATTTATGATTCTATTTATGGCATTTATTTCTTTTTCAATTAAGAATCCACACACAGAAGGTAAATATTTTGTGACTCCGACAGTAGAGGCGTGAGCACGGTGACATGTGCCAAAAGCGTCATCTACATAAATTTGAGCAAGTGAAGCAAGCTTTTTCGAAAACTCTTCACTATTCTCTTTTTCGCCGGGATCAAATCTCAAATTTTCCAGTAAGCAAACTTCTCCTGGTTGTAAAGAGTTTACTATTTTTTCTGTGTTTTCTCCTACTACATCTCCAGTAAACTTTACGTCTTTCTTTAATACTTCAGAAAGATATGAAGCTACCGGAGCTAAAGAAAGTTTCTTATCAGGTTTACCGTTTGGTTTTCCCATATGAGAACAAATGATAACTTTAGCGTCATTGTCAATAAGATAGTTTATTGTTTTAAGTGATTCGTCTATTCTTTTATGATCCGATATATTTCCGAGTTTATCCATCGGCACATTAAAATCGCATCTTAAAAGCACGCTCTTTCCCTTAACATCTACATCCTTGACAGTCTTTTTAGTTAGATAATTCATTGAAAGTATCCTTCCCAAATTAAGTACTTTAAAACATGTGGATGTATTATACAATATTTTTAAACTTACTGCAAGTAATATAATATTTTTGCGATTCAGGCTTTAAGGTAGCTACTCAATTTTTATCCTATTTGAGATATTTCTTTTACGCAATTTTTACAGACATTTTTCATCTTAAATG
>CAKUZC010000025.1 GCA_934718145.1 uncultured Eubacteriales bacterium
GTACAGTCTGTTATAATACCTTTAATGGTGTATTTCTTACCGTCAACAGAAGTTAAATCTTCATCTAAAGCTCCATCTTTCTTTAATTTAACGGTAGGCTTGGAATGGTTGTACGCATCTGCAACAGATACGATAAAAGTGTAGTCAATCCCATATTCAGCTTCTGTTTGAGTTCCTATATCGTTACCACTTTCGTCCAAGCAGCTAACACCTTGTGTTGTTCTGAAATTTATTTTGCATTTGTTTTTTTGAGTGTTGGCATATGAAATAGTATGATTTTCACTTACACTTTTTAGAGTGTATATTCCATTTACCGGCTGTAAAACACTTGTTTTAGAATTTGTAGAATCACCTTTTTCTGTAACTGTATCATATATTTGTAAATTTGAAATATCTGTACCGTCCTCTGCCTTTATTCTGAATCCATAGTCGTTTCCATAAGATACATCAACAGTTTTATTACCTATTTCTTCAAGAGTGTATTGATCGATAAATTTTATTTTACCTTCTGAATTATCGTCTTGCTTAAACGATACTGTATAAGTATCTGGAATTATACCTGAAACAATCAGTACAGCTGATTTGGTCACTTTATACTCATAGATTTTATCTTTATTTTCATCATTTTCATCACTTTTATAGGTATTTATCTCATCTACGTTACCGCTACTGTCTTGAGCATATACTTTCAAACCTGATCCCGTATAGTGATCACTTATTTTAGTTTTGAAATAAATGGTATCACCGTATTTGAAGTCTTTTTTGTTATCAAAATATTCTTTTTCATTAAGTGAATTGTTACTCTTTTCGCACAGTACGAACTTAACATAATCATAGTTAGTTGGAGTTACGGTGTACGTCAACGCTACTACGTTAGTTACTGTAACTGTAGTATCTTCTTCAAGTTTAAACTTATAAATTCCTGAACTGTCAGGTTTTATTTCCTTTCCGCTAATTGAATTAGCACTACGATAGGTCACACTCATTCCTTTAGAATCATAACCTTCATTAACATTTACCCTAAAAGATACATTACTATAAATATTAGAACTTGTACCCTCAGTAGTAAGGTCAATATCATTTTCGCTATTAGCAAGTTTGTATGACACACCTTCACATTTTTCAAACATTACTTTACATTTTTGCATAGGGCTTGATGCTTCAAATTTAATATTTTTTAATTTAAGGTTTTCAAATTTAAATGTTATGGTTTTGTCATCTTTTTTCTTGAGGTGTAAATTAAATGTTTCAATACTAGAGTTCAAATTTTTTTGTTGAAATTTAAGTTCTTTAAGTTTTTTTTCTAAATTTTTCAATTCCTCTTCTAATTTTTCTTTCTTTTGTTCGTCTGTTTCTTTTTCCTTTTCATCTTTTTTATTTTTTATTTCATTATCAATTTCATCAATCCTAGCTTTTAGCTTACTTTCTAATGACTCACTTAAACTACTTAAAGGAATTTCATTATCGTCAGATTTTAAATTTTCAAAAATATTATTATTTGTATTGTCTATAGTTATGCTGCAGTCTGCACAGCTAATGGTAATTTTATCTAGATAATTTTCGTATTTGTATTTATATTTTACTGCATCCATAGGTGCTGCATCAAATGTAAAATTTTTACCATAGAGTTTGGAGTTATTAGAGTCATTGGTATATTTAACGCCTCCATTATTTACCTGAATAATCGAATACCTTTCATAATCTTCGCTACTTCCTAGTGTTGGATATATAGTTACCGAATTTCCTTCTGTTTTTGAATTATTGGTTATTGAATAGCAGAAACGATAACAATTATCATCTTCGTTGTAATCTATGGTCTCTAAGATAATATTAGTCTTTTCGGACGAATTTCCGTCTTCCTTTTTACTTATTAACTGTTTGTTTACATCATTATTTCCGTACTTTTTTAATGAGTAAGTTGTTTTAGGGTATGAGGTATATATATATATATTGTTATCTTTGCCCAATTTAAGGGTGTTGTTTTCTCCGTTTTTATTTTTTCCGTTTTCTATTGAAGGAAGTTTATATTCTTTCCCACCGAGTTTATAATTATAAGACCACGTTACTCCATCAAGATTGATACTATCATTTCCTTCAATATATTTTGGAGTTTCAAAATTAACATCAATATCTGTAATCGGATTCAATACAGGTTCAACATACATATTTTCAAAGAATTTAAATGCAAGAACACTATTCCTATAATCTTCTCCAGTTTTATCTGAATAAGTATAAGAAATTGTTATATCAAATCCATACCTATAGTCTCTATTGTTAGGTACTATGTCAACAGAATTTATTTTGAAATTACCTAGTACATCTTTAGATGCGCAAAAAGTGCTAGATTCAGGATCCGCTGAAGGTGTGTACTTATCAGCCAAACATATATTAAAACTACTTCCGGCACTTAATTCTTCTTCTGCTTCATTTCCTTTATTGTACGTTATTTTAAGTTTATCTTTAGAAATTCTTCCTAAAATGTTACTTTCCTTAATTTCACTTAAGTCCATATCAATACTCATTTTAAGAGTTCCTTCAAAATAGTCAGTAACACTACGATTATCCATTGTTGGGTTTATTTTATGAGTAAAGTATCGTTTACTAGCAGGAAGTGTATTTTCTGGGGCGGAACTAAAACTTTTTAAATATTTATCGAGATAGGGGTTAATTTCTTTATCATTTTCGACGTCAACGGTTTCAGGAGAAGTAAGAGCCTCTGATGAAGCGGTACGATTTGCTCCTATTTTTTTTATTCTGTTATTATAGCGAAACATAAGTTCATTTAATATTAACTCTTCTTCTTCCTTAATTACCCCATCCTCTTCTTTTTGATGCTTTGCATCGTCCGGGCATCTAAATATTAATTTTTTCAGAGGATTTACCATACACGTTAATTTGTCAGAAGTAAACGACGATGCAGGTTCATATTTGCTAAGAACATAAGGTTTTATATACAAATTATCAAAAAATACAAAGCTATAAATGCTTCCATCTACGGTTGCGTCTGTACCTGAATAAATGTAATTAATTTTAATAGTAACATTTAAGGTTCCGCTCTCCGTATCTTTTGTAACACTTATAGTCGGAGTAATTGACATGGAGTAATGATTAAAATCTTCGGACAGTGTTTCATTTTTTAGATTTTTTTCTGATTTCGCTAAATCAAATTCTATTTCTTTTCCGTCTTCCAACTCCGTTTCTTTTTTTTCTTTGTCGAGGTAACATAATTTGAGACTTTTGTATTTGTCTGAAACTATCCTATTAAAGAGATCTTTATCCTTATTACTAGCCTTTATATTGGCAGTTATAGTGGTGCATCCCTCAAAATATCTTATAAGTTTATCTTTGCTATCTTTAGCAGAAGTATAATGTCGGAAATACTCCTCATTTGACATAGATAATTTTTTTATTTTGTCAGGAGCAATTGTATCTTCTTTCGCATTTTTTTTGTCAAGCACAATTGTTTCTTCTTTCGCATCTGGTTTTTCTGCAGTTTCGCTTGTGTTTCCTTCTTTTTGGATTACATTTTTATAACTAAATTCATAATCCTGGTGTTCAAAATAGTGTTCTTCATCAGAACGGTCAGGAATTTTAAATGCTATTTCATTGCATGGATTTATTTCGAGTAGCTGTTTACCATCATCTATGTGATCATCCTTGTCATCAATATTCAGGGTTATTTTTAATTTCCTGGCAAGGCAAATAAAAAATAAATCCGAATCAATAAAGTCTTGGGGGTAACGATAACCTTTATACTTGTAATGTATTGTAATAGAAATTTTGTAAACACATTCTCGCATATCTTTACTAGTCGATTTTTGAGAATTTACTTTAGAAGCTAATCCACTATAAATATAACCTCCAGTATTACTTGCTTGACCATTAAACACATAGGACCATTCTATTTTATTGTCCAAATTATCTAAACAATTTATATTACTATTATACTGCACATCACAACTTTGAATCTTTTTTATATCATCATAGGATGCTTTTATACCAAAGGATATAGTGGCAGTACCTTCGTAACAGTTAGTATATCCTTTATAGCGACGATGAACAAAATAGTTTTTATTTGTGTATTCCAATTTGTTTTTGTTGGTTTCATTATTAGTAAAAATATCTTTGCTTATAACCTCATTTTTTGGAATTTCTTCATAGGTTACTACACTTGTGTCGTCATAACTGTTATAACTTTCACCCTCTTTTTCAACAATGTTTTTATATTCACAACTAAGTCCATCTATATCAATTTTAGTGTCGGATGTATTATTTTCAGTTGTATTGGATACTTTTTGATCTATTTCCAAATCGTGGAAAGGATATACTACAAATGCAGGTGTTTCTCCTTTGCTGCTAGTAGCATTATTGGATTCATCCATATTAAAAAATATGTGACGAACATATTGCTTTAATAAACCCAAATAATATCCCCGTTCTTCTTCGTCTGCTTTTTTGATAATATTGGTAATATTATCATCAAATTCTTTCGCATAATCATTATTACCAGAAGGAAGATCTTCACTGCTTTGCACGCTTATTGCAGTGTTTTGAGAAACGCTCTTTAAAGAATACAAATTTGCATTTTCCTGCATCTGGATAGGTTCTATCTTTTCGCCTGATTCATCGACAACAGACAATCCTTCCATATTTCTGCTTTCCACTTTAAAATTGAAGTCTGAACCGTAATCTATTTTATTTGTCGATGGAAGTTCTGTATCTTCTGTTGCAGATTTTATAGTTACTGCTTTTGAATCGGAATTCAGCTGGACATTTACAGGTCTGTGTTTTATTCCCGTTATAGCAATTTCAATATCTTCCTGAACATTTGACAGAGTGTAATATTCTTCTCCGTCTTGAGGAGGATTCAACGTGGCTTTTCCGGATTTTAAGCTTGCTTTTATTCCTTCCGGTTCAAGAATGTACTCATCATTTACAATTTGTATTTTAAATTTGGCAGTTCCTGATTTGGTTAAAGTCATTTCTCTGTTGCTTCCGTACATAATTCCGTACTCATTTGTGCAAATAGCTCCTGGGTTATCAAATTTTATTGTATATTCCGTGTCCTTTATGCCGCTCATTTCCACAGACGAGTCTTGTGTTACATTTTCTATTGTGTAAACATTGCCATTCTTATTTATTTTTGCCTGCTGACCGCTGCATTCAAATGTCATTTTGGCAGTACTTTTTCCTTCCACCGGAGTTACAGTGACTTTGACGGAAGTTCCATGAATTACTTGATATGCAGTTTCGTTTAGTTTTTTAACGGATTCATTTTCTTCGACTGAATAAGTTCCGTTTTCTAGAGTTTTTGGAAATTCTAATACATATGTGTTTAAATTTAAATTTTTAACTAACAGTGAAACCGGTTCTTTTACGGAATCTATACTGAATGTTCCATCCAAAGACGGAGAAACCAAATATTTTTTTGCTTCCTCGGAATTTTTATCGGTGTCATAGTCACCATTTGTGAGTTTTTCAGTGGGAATTGCATATATTAATGCATTGTCTATTTCTTTGGTGTATCCTTCTTTTGCTTTTATTTTAAATTTGTAAGATTCACCGTATTTTACTATTGCGCTACTAACTTTATTTTCTGATTCATCAATTACATATGCTCCGGCATTTTCAGGCAAAAGTGAGATGTTGTAAGATGAATCTTCTTTGTTTTTTGCGGCAATTTTAATATCCTCTTTGATATTTTTTAGGGAATAAACTTTCTCGTAAGAGCGAAGTGCGACGCCGTTTGATGTAATTTCCTTGTTATCCATAAAATTTTCTTGGTCTGTTAAATAAGTGAACAGAAAACTGTCTCCGTAAACTGCATTTAACGAACCGGAATTTATATCTTTAAAATCCGAATTTTCATTTTCGTATTTATACTTAAAAGTTATTCCTTCTTGAGATTCAAATAAAACCGAATATTTGTTTTTAGAAATATTTTTTATGGTCAATTCATTGTCTCGGGCTTTAGCTGGTAACGTTACAGAATTTTCTTTTTGGGAATATTCCATTTCTTGTCCATCTTTTATTACTGTGAATTTTGATTGAGAATATGCTTCTTGAGTTTTTATTCCGATTTTAACACGCTTATCTGAAGGAATATTTTTTATTAAGTATGAATTATTTTCGGGTGAGTACTCTGCGTTTTCAACTTTGTTCCCTAATACTTGATAAGTGACTTCTAAAGCTTCGTTAATTGCACAGTCATTATTTTCAAGTTTTATTGAAGTAACAAACGTATCGGGGACAACTCCGTTCACGCTAAATGATTCATCGCTGTGAACCGTATAAGGCTGCGAAACGTATGTTTGATTAGGATCGATAAGTTCGTCGTCTTTTGGATATTCTATGGTTAGTTTATTGTCTTTATCTAGTTTGTAAATTCCGAGTTTTAGCATATCGTTTGATCCGGATGCTACCTTAACTGCTCCTACTGTTAATTTTGTATGCAATTCGGGTTTTATCTTTACTAAAAAATTTATCGAAGACCCATAATCTATTCCAACTACTGATTTACCGGAAGTACTTCCCCTAGGAGAGCCATCCACGGTATATTCGATTTTTTCTATACCTTCAGTTTTTTGAGGTAAAGTAATTTTTTTCTGTTCTAGATTAGCTGCGAAAGAGCTGTTGATGCCACAAAACATAAACAAAACCAATATGGAAAACCATATGAACGGATGTTTTGCCAATAATTTTTTTTCTGAAATTTTTATTTTTGCCATAAATTTAGGCCTCCTTTTTGAGTAAAAATATAAACTTTATTATAATTATACCAATCATATATTTTTTTTCAATATATTTTATGGTTTTTTACATTAAAATATTTTTTTTATAATAATTTGAATTTTATATGAATATATTTTAGTTTATAAATTATCCTTCAAAAAGAAATAACTGTATAAATATCTACTTGCTAAATAACTGTGGAAAATAGATATAGAATTTTTAGACTTGAAAATTTTAATATTATAAGATAGTATTTTTGTTTATAAATCATATTAATGGAGGTAATTATATGGCTAAACTAGTTTCTTTGGAAGATGTGAGAAAAAATTTAATTGAAGAAATAATATCTGATTATGACTTTGTTAAACACACCGTTATTGGGAAAAGCTTATGTTCCAGAAATATAGATTGTTTGCAAATAGGAACAAATAAAAACATGGTTCTTTGGGTAGGAGCTTTTCACGGGATGGAGTGGCTTACTTCTTTTTTGATATTAAAATTTTTAAAAAATTTTTGTTTTAATATGGAATATTCTAAGGAAATTTTCGGAATAAATATGAAAGATAAGCTTAGCGAAAGGGGATTGTGTATAGTTCCTTGTCTTAATCCGGATGGAGTTGAAATTTCGACGCAAGGTTGTGAAAGTGCAGGAGAATATAAAAAAAGTGTAATTGAAGTTTCAAAAGGAAATACATCTGATTGGCAAGCTAATGCCCGTGGAGTAGATCTTAATCATAACTATGATGCTGGTTGGATTGAACTTCATTCATTAGAGATAGAAAACGGTGTAACAGGTCCTTCAAAAACTAGGTATGGAGGAAAATTCCCCGAAAGTGAACCTGAAACAATATCATTGGTGAATCTCTGTAAAAAATCTAATTTTGAACATGCTATTGCTTTTCATAGTCAAGGTGAAGTATTATATTGGAAATATGGTGATAAAATTCCAGAAAAATCTGAAATTATGGCGAGAATATTTGCACTCAGTAGCGGATATAAATTGAGTTCACCGGAAGGCCTTGCGGTAGGTGGTGGATTTAAAGATTGGTTTATTCTGGAGTTTAACAAACCGGCTTTTACTGTAGAAATAGGAAGAGGGAAAAATCCCCTTGTATTTTCTAAACTAGATTCCATATATAAAAAAGTTGAAAGTATGATGTATATAAGTGCACTTATGTAATATTTATTGAAATTTTTAATACTAAAATAATGACGTCAGTTAGTTCAAATGTGTTATACTGTTAGATAGTATAAAAGAATTAAAAAGGACGGATTTATTTTATGTCTGAAGAAAAATACAGATTGGAAAAAGATTCGCTTGGTGAAGTTGCGGTTTTGAAGGATAAGTTGTGGGGAGCTCAAACTCAAAGAAGTCTTAATAATTTTAAAATAGGGACCGAAAAAATCCCTGAATCAGTAATAAAAGCTCTTATAAATATAAAAAAATCTTGTGCACAAGCAAATTTTAAACTTGAAAAACTTGACCGTAAAAGACATGACACCATTGTAAAAGCTTCTTGTGAAGCCTTAAATTTAGACATACAAAAAAATTTCCCACTTAGCGTGTGGCAAACGGGTAGTGGTACGCAGAGCAATATGAACGTCAATGAAGTCATTGCTCACATCTGTAACAATTTATTACACAGTGATGAATATATTCATCCGAACGACCACGTCAATATGTCTCAAAGTTCAAACGACACTTTTCCATCTGCTATGAAAATAGCTGCTTTGATCTCTATAGAAAGAGAACTTTTACCTTCTGCTCGTAAGCTTATCGAAACTTTAAAAATACTTGAAAATGAAAATTGTAATGTTATAAAAGTAGGAAGAACTCATTATCAGGATGCGGTTCCGATTGGCTTCTTTCAAGAAATCAGCGGATGGAGAGCGATGATAGAAAAGTCGTGTGAACACATATCTAAAAATCTTGATTCACTCAGAGAAATTGCACTCGGAGCCACGGCGGTAGGTACAGGTCTTAACTGTCCGAAAAATTTCGATAAAACTGTTTGTGAGATCTTATCTGAAAATTTAAATACAAAAATAATACCCTCACAGAATAAATTTCATGCACTCACTTCTATGGATTCTTTTGTAAACGTCCATGGAGCGCTGAAGTCTTTAGCTTCTAATTTGATGAAAATAGCCAATGATATAAGATTTTTGTCGAGCGGTCCTCGTTGTGGAATAGGGGAGATAACAATTCCGCAAAATGAACCGGGAAGTTCTATAATGCCGGGAAAAGTTAATCCCACTCAATGTGAAGCAATAACAATGATAGCTGTTCAAGTGATTTCCAATGACGTAGCTGTTGGGATTTCTGCGTCTCAGGGAAATTTGGAGTTAAACGTTTTTATGCCTGTCTGTATATATAATTTTATTCAGTCCGTCAGATTACTCACGGATGGTATGATTTCGTTTGAAAAAAACTGCGTAAAGGGAATAAAACCTAATTTAGAAAAAATAAAGTATAATTTAGAACGCTCTCTTATGAATGTTACTGCTTTTAATTCGATCATCGGATATGATAAAGCTGCAAAAGTAGCACAAAAGGCATATAAAGAAAATATTTCTATCAGAGAAGCGGTGATTAAATTAGGATTTTTGAATGAAGACGATATTGATAATATTTTAAATCCACATAATATGGTTTAATTAAAATTTTTATAGCGGAGGAAAATAACTGTGGAAAGTAAAGCATTGGAACTTCATCGTAATTTAAAGGGTAAAATAGAAGTGAATTCTAGATTTAAGGTAGAAACCAAAGAAGATTTAGCACTTATTTATACTCCCGGCGTTGCAGATGCGTGTATTAAAATAAAGGACAAGCCTGAAGAAGTGTACAATTTGACACGAAAATCCAATTTGGTAGCAGTTGTAACCGACGGAAGTGCAGTTTTGGGATTGGGAAATATAGGGCCTCAAGCTGCTATGCCCGTTATGGAAGGAAAATGTGCACTTTTTAAAGAATTTGCGGGAGTGGATGCGTTTCCGGTTTGTATTGATTCTCAAGACGTTGATGATATAGTTAAAACAGTCAAACTCATTTCGAAAAGCTTTGGAGGTATAAATCTTGAAGATATTTCCGCTCCGAGATGTTTTGAAATTGAAAGAAAATTAAAAGAGATTTGTGATATACCTGTTTTTCATGATGACCAACATGGAACAGCAATAGTAGTCGCTGCTGGATTAATTAATTCTCTTAAAATTACGGGCAAAAAACAAGGTTCGATAAAAATTGTAATAAACGGTGCCGGAGCGGCCGGTATAGCAATAGCCGAACTTTTAATTTTTATGAACTTAGGTGATGTAATACTCTGTGATATAAACGGAATTTTAGATGCAAACGATGAAGTTTTAAATGAAGAACAACGTCGTATGTGTTTTGTTACAAATAAGAATAAAATTAAAGGAAAACTTACAGATGCACTAAAAGATGCTGATGTTTTCATAGGAGTTTCACGTGGAAATTTGGTTAATAAAGAAATGATATCGCTTATGAATTCTCCAATAGTATTTGCTATGGCCAATCCGGTTCCTGAAATATATCCTGAGGAGGCATATAAAGGTGGAGCGGTAATTTGTGGAACTGGACGTTCTGATTATAAAAATCAAATAAATAATGTTTTAGCTTTTCCGGGAATTTTCAGAGGAGTACTTGATGCAAGAATAAAAGACATAACTTTAGAAATGATGAAAAATGCCTCCTATACTAT
>CAKUZC010000026.1 GCA_934718145.1 uncultured Eubacteriales bacterium
TCCGCCCGTGGCGAAGCTGGATATCGCAGCAGATTCCGATTCTGAAGGTCGGGGGTTCGAATCCCTCCGGGCGGACCATAAATCAAAATAAGAGGATATTAGCAAAGGATAATTATGGACAAATTAAAAATAAGAAATAGTGTTAAAATTATACTTTTAAATAGTAAAAACGAATTATTACTTTTATCCACAGACGATAAATCAATAAAGAATAAAGACGGAAATTATAATGGTAAATTTTGGCAACTAGTAGGAGGAAAAATAGAAGAAGGCGAAACCCCTACTGAAGCAGCTAAAAGGGAATTATTTGAAGAAACTGGATTAAATGAAAGT
This sequence comes from uncultured Eubacteriales bacterium, assembly GCA_934718145.1. Lineage (GTDB taxonomy): Bacteria > Bacillota > Clostridia > Oscillospirales > Acutalibacteraceae > UMGS1491. The sequence goes on from CAKUZC010000026.1 coordinate 334, forward strand.
GACGTAACTTTTGGAGATATAGTTTGGAAAGGTGAATTGGACTTAAACATGAAGGGTTCAATGACTCATATAAATCAGTGCTTTATATATGCAAAAACCAAAAAAGAAAGTGTTACTTTAAAAAATCTTACCAACGAGGAAAAACCGGTGATAAAGTCACTTGAATGGTTATCACTTGAGCAGATAAAAAATAGTAACGATATTATTTATCCAGTTGTGCTTCCTGAATATTTACCGGACATTATAAATGGAAATTTTCCAAAAGAAACTTTAATTATAGATTTATCCAAACAACCTAAAAAAGCTTAATGAACAATAATTTAAAGCTTAGAAATTTAAGTTTAAACCTATAATCTAAATGTGATATAATATCAGAGTCTGGTTCAATGAAGTGTAATTGTTGAAACTGATTAAGTATTTGATTTATTTTTATGAATGGGAGCGTAGAATTAATTGGATAATTCTGTAGATGAATTGAAAAAAATTCTTGAAAGTGACGAGGTAAAAGAAAAGCGTAGTCCTCAAAAATGGGCAGGGTTTGTAGAAAGTACTGTTGTAAATTTTTTTGATGAATACAAGATAGAAAAACTTTCAGTTGAAGATGGCAATGGGAATAAAGCAAAATTGTCTAGGACTAAAGATAATAACATAAAGATAGAATACTATTCTACGGTAATGATGTAGTGAATTTGTGAAACAGCTTCTTTATTATAGTTATGGAAGTTGTTTCAAATTTTTTATGTTTTTAATTTATTTGAAATGGAGATAATATAGTATGAAAAGTGCATTAATAGCGATGAGTGGGGGAGTTGATAGTTCTGTTGCCGCTTTACTCACTTTAAATGATGGTTTTAAATGTGTAGGTGCAATGATGAAACTTTTTCAAGGTGATGAAGAAAATATTAAATGTGACAAAACTTGTTGCTCACTGGATGATTCCAAAGATGCAAGAGCTGTTGCTTTTAAATTGGGAATACCTTTTTATGTGTTTAATTTTAAGGATGAATTTAAAAAAAATGTAATAGATAAATTTGTAAATTGTTACCAACAAGGAAAAACACCTAATCCATGTATTGAGTGCAATAGGTATTTAAAATTTGATAAAATGCTTCAAAGAGCTTTAGAACTAGGATTAGATTATGTTGTAACGGGTCATTATGCGCGTATAGAACGTGACTTGGCAACAGATAGATATTTGCTGAAAAAAGGTATTGACACCAGTAAAGATCAGAGTTATGTTTTATATTCTATGAATCAAAATCAGCTAAAACATACAATTTTCCCACTAGGTAGTTTGACAAAAAAAGAAGTAAGAGAAATGGCTTCAAAAAATGGATTTGTAAATGCAAATAAAAGTGAAAGTCAAGATATATGTTTTGTTCCAGATGGAAATTATGCTAAATTTATAAAAAATTATACTAAAAATTTAGTAGGATTTAAGCCAGGAAATTTTATTGACGAAGATGAAAATATATTAGGTAAACACAAGGGAATAGTTAATTACACTGTGGGACAAAGAAAAGGATTGGGGATCAGCTATAAATATCCCCTTTATGTAAAAAAAATAGATTCTGAAAAAAATAATGTAATATTGAGCAAGGAAAGTTCGTTATATTCTAAAACAGTCTTTGCTAACAATATAAATCTGATTCCTATTGACAAACTTAAAGGAAAAATTAAGGTCACAGTAAAATTGAGATATAAACAACCTGAACAACCAGCATTTTTGCATCAAGTTGACAATAATACAATTTGCGTTGAATTTGAAAATGCTCAAAGAGCTGCTGCAAAAGGACAAGCTATGGTTATTTATGATGGAGATACAGTAGTAGGAGGGGGTATTATAATTTAAAATATTTATTTTGTCTTGATTTTTTTTATAAATTTATAATATATTTGTAGAAAATATAAAAAGGTGGTGCTATTTATGCCTGAAGAAGAACAAATTGATAAATCTATAGACAGAATAAGAAAAAGTGATAGCCAAATTAAGTATGGTCCTTTTAATAGAAGAACAGAATTTGACAAAAATGCCAAACTTTTTCCAAATGGCAAACCGAATTATAAAGATGTAAAACAAGGGTATACAGATCTGGATTGCTTTTTTTTAGATGTTGTTGCGGGAATGGCAAAGAGTAAACCTGGAAAATTATTAAAATGTTTTCCGGAATATGATGGCCTTAAAGAAAGTAAAATTGATGAAAATTTCTCAAGAGCTAATGAAGTAAAAATTTTATTCTATAAGACAAAACGTAAAAGTAATGATGAGTATGAAAGTAGTGGAAAAGTAGAAATTACTATAGAAAAAACTGCTCTAAGAAGTAAAGGTGCTCCGTGGGTAAGACTCCTTGAAAAAGCTTACGCGGTTTATAGAGCGGAAGGATGTGACGCAGCATGTCCGGTAAAAGGAAACAGTAAAAGGGTTAAAAGTAGAATTATAGATGGTATAAATGGTGGTGACAGTGCTTCTGTTATCGTTACTTTAACGGGTAATTCTTCTCGTTCAGTTTGTTTGGGGGACGATGAAGAAAGGTCTAAAGTCAAGAAGTTTAGTACTACAGATGCAGAAGGTAAAAAGGTTGCTTCTTATAACGAAAAAGTTTTAAAAATATTTAAGGATATTCAAAAAAATCTTGAAAAGGGAAATATTGTAACTGCAAGCGCAGATAGAAGATACCGTATTTATTCTAAAGGTTTATTTTTGAAGCATTGTTATACTGTTATAGGCACTAATGAAAAAAATAGTTTTAAATATGTTGTAGTCAGAAATCCTTATGCCAACAGATCTCGAGTTTATAAAAAGGATTCAAAAGGAGTAATGCACAGTAAAGTTACGGTGCATGAAGAAGAAGATAAAAAAGGTGTTTCAGAACTTGAATTAAATGACTTTTTTAAATACTTTAAGTACGTAGAAACCGAAGATGCAGTTCCAGAAAATCCTTCATCAGAAAGTTCTTTATCTAAAGATTAGAAAAAATAAATTTCATCATTTTAAATTAATTATTTTGTCTGCTAAATCCTTATAGAACTCTTCTTCATGAGATACAAGTATTAAATTTCCTTCCCAGAAGAAGAGTTGTTCTTTTAGGATTTCTTTTGATTCAGGATCTAAGTGATTAGTGGGTTCGTCAAGTATGAGAAAATTGGATTTTTTATTTTGGAGTATGCATATTTTAACTTTTGATTGTTCTCCTCCACTAAGTGTTCCTATCTTTTGAAGTGCATTTTTTGAATATATTCCGCACTGTGCTAAATGTTTTCTAACTTCTGTATTGGAAAACCTCGGAAAAGTTTCTTTTATGATTTCCACTGGAGAAAGATCCGGATTGTTCCAATTTAAATCTTGTTCATAGTACGAAAGTTGAACGTAATCTGCAAATTTAAAACTTCCTGAAATCGGTTTTATAATTCCCATAAGTGTTTTTAAAAGTGTCGATTTTCCTATTCCATTAAATCCTGTTATTACGATTTTTTCTCCAGATTTAACTTCAAAACTTATTTTAGGTAATAAGGCCTTTTTGTATCCAATTTCAAGCGAATGAACTTTAAGTGCTTTTTGGGTTCCAATTGGGCAAGAAGTGAATTTGAAATTAGGTTTGGAGTTTACTTTAGGAGGAGGCAGTTTTTCCATTTTCTCTAATTTTTTGATTCTAGCCTGTGCTTGCTTTGCAGTAGAAGCTCTCACTTTATTTTTAGCTATGTATTCTTCTTGTTTTTTTATTTCTTTTTGCTGTGACTGATATTGTTTTAAATAACTTTCTTTTCTGAGACCTTTAATTTCTAAAAATTTAGTTATGTTTCCGGGGTATTTAGTTATTTTTTTAAATTCTATATCTAAAATGCAATTAGTTATTTTATCTAAAAAATTTAAATCGTGAGATATTACAATAAAGCAATTTTTGAAATTCTTTAAAAATTCTGTCAACCAATCCACATGCTTTTTATCCAAAAAATTGGTAGGTTCGTCTAAAAGGAGTACGTCCGGGTTCTTTAAAAGCAATTTTGCAAGTATTACTTTTGCTCTTTGTCCTCCGCTAAGTTTTTTTAGTGGCGTATTGATACCTAATGCTGTAATTCCCAGTCCATCAGCTACTTTCAATATTGTACTTTCTATTTCATAAAACCCGCGATTTATCAGAAAATTCTGGTAATCTGAAGCCTTTTGAGCATTGTCTTCTGAAAAATTTTCAGACATAGTTTCATATATATTATTTAACTTTTTTTCGATTTCAAAAAGCTCGTCAAAAGCAGTTTTTAGATAATCTAATATGAAGATATCTGTATTTATCTCTGCATATTGGTCTAAATAACCTATTTTTTTACTTTTTTGCCACCGTATATCTCCGGAATCAGGTGTTATGCACCCCATAATGGAACGCAAAAGTGTAGTTTTTCCTGCTCCATTTTGTCCGACTATTCCTACATGTTCTCCTTTAAATATTTCAAAACTTGAGTTTTGGTATAAAATTTTATCTCCGAAAGAATGAGTAAGATTACTTACTTCCAGTAATGCCATATGAATTTCTCCTTAAAATAAAAAATTAAGACCACAGCAAAAACATCTGCCATAGCCTTATAAATGTAAAAAATACACCGCAACAAACGGCAAAATTCACAGACCAATAAGATAACTTTTGGTTTTGTAAGATGTCCCTTCAATATTCAGTACATAAAGCAAGTTTAATAGTCAAAATTATCTCTAAAACCTTTTCTATTAGTATCATTATAGCACATATGAGTAAAAATCTTCAACATTATTTGAAAAAAGTTTGCTATAAAACAAAACTTATGATATTATGTATACAATATCCTATATACCTTATAAATGGTCGAGGATAAATATATACAATTTATAAATTGTTTTTAAAAATTAAAGGAGGACAACATTATGAAAAAGCAGATATTTATAATGACAGCGCTGGGAATCATGAGTTTTTTACTTGCCGGATGTGGCAACTCTAATAAAACCGCTTCAGAGACAGAAAAATCTAATGTTACATCAAATGAAGCGGGTACTGTGGTGGCAGATGCTGCCGATAGCCCTTCAGCTATGGAACAAGATACTGACGACGACAATGATATGAACACTCAGAACATGATATCGGTTGAAGACCTTGAAGTGGGAAAATATAAGGTAACGAATGAAGGTAGAGCAGTAGTAGTAGCTCACAATGACGGAAATTGTTTAAGTACAACATCTTATAATTATAAAGATGACGTTTTAGACGATATCACAGTTATTTGCAAATACTCAACACCTGAAAAAGCCAAAACAGCATATGAAAGCATAAAGTCTAATAAACTGACTTCAGAAAAATATTCAAATATAGTTTTGGATGGAGAAAAAATAAAAATGACAGTAATAAAATCTGAAGTTGAAGGGCTTAAATCATTGACTAAACAAGAGCTTTATGAAAAACAATCAGCTGCATATTCAAATTCAGAGTCTAAGAGTAAAAAATCTAATTAACATTTTAGCTAGTTGAAAAGCGTCTTTGGACTGAGGGGGTTCTTCTCGGAACCTCCTTTTTTTTCAATTTTTTTAAACTTTTCTCCTTTTTTTAAAGATGCAACTTCGGCAGACTCATACGCTTTTTTACAAGGAGTATGAGTAATTTCTGACTCAACATTATAGTCATCCATGCCCAAACATTTCTCTGTATATAATTTCAATGCTCTTTCTAAGTCTTTTATTCCCATTAAATAAACTTCTTTTAAACTATGGGTTTGATTATATAATTCTTCCTCTTTTTTAAGATATTCCTTACTCATTCCTGAAGATGGATGACTTCCGGTCATTTTGTGCAATTCTCTCGGAATACTTACTGACGGTGCTCTATATCTAGAAAGTAATCCATATTTTTTACAAAAACTTGATGATATAAGGTGATGAACTTCATACCCTTTCATACTTGCAGTGTTTCCATAAATTCCACCATCTATAATTATGCAATGTTTATCCAAGTACCTTTTAATTTTTTCTAATTCTTCTTGAGTTTTTGAGTTGTATTTTATACAATGTTGCGTTTTCCCTGGAGTGTTATATGAAAAAATTTTCAACCTTGATTTTTTTGGTATTGGTGTTGTTGGATTTGCTGAAGCAGAATTACAGTTAGCAAATACCGAAAATAGTAACACTAAAATAAACAATAAATTCTTTTTTAATTTAGTCAAAAAACTCACCTATATTTGTAAAATATTAAAATGCTTTAACGCTATATTTAAGTATACATTATTATATTTTGTGAGTCAATAAAATTTAACACATTAAAAATACATCTAACTTAAAAAATTATCGTTGACTTGATAGTAACAAAGTGGTAGAATTATTGAGGTTTATTTTTATAACCATTCCTTGTCTTATTTTGGTAAAGTAAGACCATATGTCCGAAAGGGAGGTGTTTTGAAGCATGGTAGAATTGAAAAATTCTTATGAATTTATGTTGGTAGCTTCTGTTAAAGTAGGAGAAAAAACTGAAGAAATCATAAATAAATTCAAAAATTTGTTAGAAGCAAATGCCAAGCTTACTAATGTAAACGATTGGGGAAAAAGAAAGCTTGCTTATCCTATCAACAAAGAGCCGGAAGGTCATTACGTTGTGTTTGAATTTGAAAGTAATTCTGAATTTCCAAAAGAACTTGATCGTATTAGTAAGATAACTGATGGCGTGTTAAGGTCCATGATTATTAAAAAAGAATCAAAATAAGGAGTGACTGTAGTAATGTTAAATGTGGTTGTATTGACCGGTAGGTTGACAGCGGATCCGGAGCTTAAACATACATCCAATGATACTGCGGTTACATCTTTTACGATTGCTGTCAATAGGAGATTTTCACGTCCCGGAGAAGAAAAACAGACTGATTTTATCGACATAGTGGCGTGGAGAAGTACAGCGGAATTTGTGTGCAAGTATTTTGGCAAAGGACAACTTGTTGCCGTTGAAGGTTCGATTCAAACTAGAACTTATCAAGATAAAGACGGAAATAAACGAAAAGCTTTTGAAGTTATTGCTAGAGATGTTCAATTTGCTGAATCCAAAAAAAGTGCAGCTGCAAATTCCACAGGCTCAAATGAATCCTTACATGCAGTATCAGATAATAATATACCTTATTCCAGCGGCAATAACGAAGATTTTCAAACTATTGAAACTGATGATGATTTGCCATTTTAGTTGAGCGTAAAAAAAGGGGGGTTACCAGTGGCAGAAAGACGCAATATGCGCAGAACCAGAAAGAAAGTTTGCAATTTTTGTGCAGATAAAAATCATAAAATTATAGATTATAAAGATTATCCCAAATTGAGACGTTTTATTTCAGACAGGGCTAAGATATTGCCTCGCAGGATTACCGGTACTTGTGCGGAGCATCAACGTGAGCTTACAGTAGCAATCAAACGTGCACGTTATATGGCATTATTACCGTACACCAGTGATTAATAATAAAACCATTGCTTCTATGTTATTATGTGACATAGGGCAATTTTATTTAGGAGAGAAATTTTTAATTATGAAAAAAATAAAAAGCTTTGAAGTAAATCATGATAAACTTGAAAAAGGAATATATATTTCCAGAGTAGACGAAGACATTACCACATATGATATAAGAATGGTAAAACCAAATACTCCTCCATATTTGGAAAATGACGGAATACATACATTTGAACACATTTTTGCAACTTACATTCGCAATAGTGACTACTCAAAAAACATAATTTACGTTGGTCCTATGGGATGCCGTACAGGATTTTATTTGCTTACACGAAATTTAGAACATGAAAAAGCTTTAAATCTCGTAAAAGAAACATTTCGTTTTATTGAAAATTTTGAAGGGAATATTCCGGGTGCTTTACGCAAAGAATGTGGTAATTATAAAGATCATAATTTAAAAAAAGCGAAGCAGTATGCTAAAAAAATGAATAGCATACTCGAAAATTGGAATGTGGACGATCTTGAATACAACAAATAGGATTTGAATTTTCATATAATTTCAGCTTTAAACATAGATTGTATTATAAATGTTTATTTGAAGGTGAATTTTATGAGAAATAATTATAGAAGCAATAGAAATGGACAGTTTTTAATTACAAACGATTATGGAAATGACCCTTTTGCAGTCAATCTTGAAAAGGTGACAGAACAAAATAAAAACTTTCGGAGTACTTTATGGACCGGAACTTACATGCAGTTAACAATTATGAGTATCGAACCTTCTTCATGTATAGGACTCGAAATACACAATGATACTGATCAATTTTTAAAAATAGAAAGTGGAATCGGTCAGGTTTTTATGGGCAAAACTAAGGAAAATTTAACTTTTAGACAAACTGTAAAAGAAGGATTTGCTGTTTTTGTTCCTTCAGGAACGTGGCATAATATTGTAAATAGTGGCAAAATCCCACTTAAACTTTATTCTATTTATGCGCCTCCACATCATACACGAGGTACAGTTCATAGAACTAAATCTGATTCCGATTCGCAAAATTGAATTTATAGATTCAACCTAAATAAGCCGATTTTATCGGCTTTTGATCATATTATAGCTTTTAGTTTAGGAGTATCGCTTTTCTTATATATTGAAATTTTTTGTGACGAATCCATGCAAGCAAGTAAGACATCAGATAAATCTGTCATTCCGCACTTTTCTAATTCTGACTTTAACCATTTACGATCTTTTCCTATGTTTTCAAGATTTTTGGTTTTTATTTCACCGTCTATTATTAAATTAGCACACAGGCCCTTGTATTGAGTTTCAATTCCCATGTCACTTGCAGTGAGCGGTGAATTCTGTGGTTTTAACTCTACACTTACTTCTCCATTTGTTTCCAAAATTGCAAACTCCACTTCGGAAATATTAAAAGCATTTTTAAGACGACATTCTTCAAGCAGTTCGTCAACACTTATACGTGTTTTTTTAAGATTATTTTCAATTATTTTCCCATCTTGAATAAGTATTGTTGGAGCACCGTTGAGGATTTTTCTTCCCTTAGAGCTCTTAATACTTATCCACGCCAAAATCAATGGAAATATTCCGTAGATTGCCATACTTGCCAAAAATTCCGGAAAATCTATATCCATATCAACAGCAAAAGCAGCAGCTATAGAGCCTATTGAAATGCCGCTAACATAGTGAAAAAAGCTAAGTTGAGATATTTGTTTTTTTCCCGCAAGTCTTGTAAATACGAAAAGTATGACTATGGATACAAGAGAATGAACAGTAGCTTGAATTAAATTTTCTTGCATAAAAATTCTCCAATCTATAATTTTTAAATATTTTGTGCTGTTTCAAATGAAATATACATGATGATGAAATGTATTTAACAGTGTGATATAATTATATCTCGCAAATACATTACACAATAAATTCTAAGTAATAAAATGCAATAATGGAGTGAAATTTTTATGCTAATGAGCAAAATGGGCATTAAAACCAGACATCATCGTGGGCAAGACGAAGCACTTTCACAAGAAATACTATTTCAATCAACACAGCTTAAACGTCATGCCGCAGGTATATACGGAATGGGAAATTTACTTGTAAGAGCAAGAAATAAAATAATGGAGATTATACGTAAAAATTTAGAAAATTATGAATGTTCAGAAGTTTCGTTACCCATAATTCAACCTAAAAACATATGGGAAGCTTCCGGTAGATGGAGTACATATGCCGACAGTAAACAGATGTTTACTTTTGAGGGACGTAATGGTGAATATTGTATTGCACCCACAGGTGAAGAAATTGTATTGGACTTTATAAGAGAAAATATTGTTTCTTATAAAGATTTGCCGATAAATATTTTTCAAATAGGAAACAAGTATAGAGACGAAATAAGAGTAAGAGGAGGACTTTTACGCAGTAAGGAATTTTTAATGAAGGACGGATATAGCTTTCATGCTAATAAAGAAGATATGGTCAGAGAATACAATTCCATGAAAGAGTGCTATATGAAAATATTTTCTGATTTAGGACTTAACGCTATTCCTGTAAAAGCAGTGAGTGCTGATATGGGTGGAAAAGTTTCGGAAGAGTTTATGTGTCCTTCTCCGATAGGTGAAGATAAAGTTTTAATGGATGAAAAATCTGGAATTGCATTAAATACGGAAGTTCTTGAAT
>CAKUZC010000027.1 GCA_934718145.1 uncultured Eubacteriales bacterium
CAACAACATAAGGAACTAAACTCATTTATAAACCCCCGTTAATAATTATTATCAATTATGAAATTAAATATTTTATTTAATATTATACAAAGTTGTAAACCAAATAACTAGCACTCAATTCACAACTTTGATATTCAATAAGGAAAATTATTTTTCTACTCTATTTTTTCTTATAATTTCCAATGCTTCTGCTCTGACAATACTACTCTTAATGTCATTCGGCATTACAAATTTTTTGATTTGTTCCGGTTTCATCTTGTATTGTTCTGCAACTTTTTCATATTCTTTTTCTATTCTTTCATCAGAAACTTGTATATTTTCCAATTCTGCAACTTTCTTTAATCCCAAATCAAACTTTACATGACTGACAGCTTGAGGACGGAAAGTATCAGACAATTTTTCTTCATTAGTGCCTGTAAATTTCATGTAGTCCTTAATGCTTACTCCCTGAGATTGAAGTCTGTATTCAAAATCTCTTACAAGTTCTTTGACCTTAGCTTTAACTAAAGCTTCTGGAATATCAACTTTAACTAATTCGACAAATTTATCAATCATTTCATTTTCCGATTCGTCTTCAAGTTTTTTCTTCTTACTTTCGGAAAGTTTATTTTTTAAATCATCTTTAAATTCTTTTAATGTGTCAAATTCGCTTACATCTTTTACAAAATCATCATTTATTTCAGGAAGTTCTTTCTTTTGAATTTTATTCAATTTGGTCTTAAATACAGCTTTTTTACCACACAATTCTTTAACGTGATAATTTTCCGGGAATGTAACATTGACATCAAACTCATCGCCGGTTTTGTGTCCTGAAATTTGCTCTTCAAAATTATCTATAAACTGTTTTTTGCCAAGCTCTAAATTTGTATCTTTAGCACTGCCTCCGTCAAATAACTCTCCATCGACTGATCCTTCGAAATCTATATTTACCAAATCTCCCATTTCTGCAAGAGCACCATCTTCAACTGTTACAAGTCTTGCATTCCTTTCTTGAAGTTTGGCAATTTCTTTTTCTATGTCGTCTTTAGTCACTTTGACGGCACCTACTTTTTTGACTTCTATACCTTTATAATTTTCTACATTTACTTCAGGCATTACGGTAACTTTTACCTTAAAATCCAGACCTTCTTGTTTGCTCATTTTAACTACTTCAAAATCTATATGGTCATCAACTAGCTCAAGCCCCGCTTTTTTTGCTGCTTCTTCTAAAGCGTCTGGGTATAAAGCATTAACTGCATCTTCATAAAAAATTTGTTCTCCATAATATTTTTCTATGAACTTTCTTGGTGCTTTTCCTTTTCTGAAACCCGGAATAGTTATTTTACCTTTTTGACGATTATAAATTTTATCAACTTCCTTGGAAAATTCTTCAGCAGGAATTGAAATTTCAAGCTCCCAACGATTGACATCCCCCTTATATTTACCTTCAATGACACCTTTTTTCGCTCCGCTACCATGAATATGACCATAATAACACTTTTTTATATTTCTTTCAATCAAAATATTAATAATTTCCTCAGATTCTTGAAAATTATATACTGGAGGGTAGTGTAAAAACACAATTGGTTCCAATCCATATTCCAAAGAACAATCTAAAGAACGTTTTAATCTTCCTATTTCTCGAATTAAAATTTTTTTATCTTCTGTTTCTTCAGAATTATACATCCAACCTCTTGTTCCGCAAATACAGATATTTTCGGCAACTATGGCAGAATTATACATTATGGATATACTGTTAAAGTTATTTTGAACTAAAAATTCATTGACTTTTTTGGAAGTACTCCACCAATAATCATGATTACCTTTTATAAAAATTTTTTTCCCGGGAAGATTATTTATAAATTCGAAATCTTTCCTTGCATCCTTTATTTTCATAGCCCAAGAAATATCTCCAACTACAACTATAGTATCCTTTTCGCTAATTTCATTTCTCCAGTTTTTTTTAATTCTTTCTACATAATTCTCCCATCCCGGAAAAACCTCCATACTTTTATTTGAACCGAGAGAAAGATGTAAATCTGAAATAGCGTAAACCGACATTTATTTCCTCCTGATGATAACAGCAATTAAGTTAAATTTAATCTCATAAAATTATAAGCGTTTTCAAAAAATATCTTATTTAATAATCTCTCACTGTAATTATATTTTAAAAAATTCTCATAAATTTTTTCAACTGATTCTATTCCCGAAATGCCATCGGGAAGTTCCGCTCCGTCAAAATCACTTCCAATAGCTAAAATATTTTCTCCTCCACGTTCTAAAAAATACTCGACATGTCTTAACAAATCATCAAAACAAGCTTGTTTTTTATCACTTATGAAATAATTACAAAAAGTTATTCCTACCAACCCTTTGACAGATTTTATTGTTTCAAATTGTTCATCGGTTAAATTTCGCTTATGAGAGCAAACAGCTCTAGAATTAGAATGTGTTGCTATAAAAGGCTTTGATGCAATTTGACTTACATCATAAAAAAGTTTTTCGGAAGCATGCGAAACATCTACTATAATTCCTGTTTCTTCCATTTTTTTAATGACTTCATACCCGAAATTACTTAATCCTCCTTCAAAATCAACTCCGTCGCCTACTTCACATTTACCATTCCACGTTAAAGTCATAACCCTAACACCGGATTTATAAAGAAAACTAATGTTTTTTATTTTTCCTCCAAGAGCGGCACTTCCTTCAACAGTTAAAATAATTCCCTTGCGTTCTTTCAAATTTTTTATATCTTCGAATGATTTACATATCTTAAAATATTTTCCGTACAAACTTTCTTGCTCATACAATTTTTTAGATACTTTATTAAAAAAATCAAAAGCATTTTTCCCACGCATATTATCCGGAATCCAAACAGCAAAACAACCTATATATGGTCTGTATTTGAGGGAACGCTCAATGTCAATATTAAGGTCATTTTTTAAAATTTCTTTGTCTTTAGTAAACATTTCGTAGAGAGTATCACAATGAAGATCAAAAAAATGCATCAAATTCCTCCGTGTCAAAAGCATTTTTAAAATAATTAATAGTCAAACCACTTTGAGAATCAAAAAGCTCTGCAACATCAAAACGAGGTTGTTTTATACATGTATGATTCATTAGATAAACTAAAGCTGTTTTTATGATTTTTATTCTCTTAGATTTATTTACAGCCTCTATTCCTCTTATTAATGAATTTTTTTTGCGTAATTTTACTTCCACAAAAACAATATATTTTTCATCTTCAAAAATTATATCAATTTCTCCGTACCTACTGTGATAATTCATGCATGAAATTTTAAAGCCTTGATTTTCAAGGTATTCGGCAACAAATCTTTCACCTTTTCTACCGCTTTCATTCATTATTCAATATCTTCCTTAAAAAAGTTCTTCTGTGTATACAACAAGGTCCGTATTTTTTTAAAGCTTCTATATGAACTTTAGTACCATATCCTTTATGATTTTCAAAAAAGTATTCTGGATATTTTTCTGATTCTTTTTTCATAAATCTATCTCTTTCGACTTTAGCTAAAATCGAAGCACACGCTATAGACTCCGAAAGACTGTCTCCTTTGACTATAGCAGTACTTGGCACTCCAAGATCAGGCATTCTATTGCCATCTATCAATGCAAAATCGGGGGACTTTTTTAAACCATCAAAAGCTCTTTTCATTGCCAAAAATGTTGCATTTAAAATATTAATCTTGTCAATTTCTTCCACTGTGGCAAAAGATACATTAAAACATAAAGATTTTTCTTTTATAATGTCAAAAAGATATTCTCGTTTCTTTTCACTAATCTTTTTGGAATCATTGACTCCATCTATTAAAGTATTTGGTGGTAAAATTACAGCGGCAGCGTAAACAGGACCAGCTAAAGGACCTCTACCTGCCTCATCTATGCCACACACAAGTTTATTTCCGTTATCGTTATACAAATTTTCGTAATAAAGCCAATCCATTTTATAATTCACCTTGTATTTTAGGATTTTCCAAAGTTATTTTACCTAATTTACCGTTTCTAAATTCTTCTAAAATCATATTTGAAGCACGTAAAAAATCGACTTCGCCACCGGAAACTAACATCCCTCTTTTTCGCGCAATTTTTTCTAATATCTCATTTGATGATAAATCCGCAATAGATTCAATATCTATCTTAAATCTACCGGTTAAATTTGAAATATAGCTGTTTTTTATTTTATCTATAAAGTAAGGAACTATACTTTCAATGTCCAATATTTCATCCTTAATAGCTCCAGTAAAAGCTAAATTGTGTGCTACTTCAGAAGTATCGAATTTAGGCCACAATACACCCGGAGTATCTAAAATTTGAATGTTCTTATCAACAGAAAACCATTGATTACGTCTTGTAACACCGGGTCGATTTTCTACTTTAGCTTTTGAATTTTTACAAAGTTTATTTATAAAAGAAGATTTGCCAACATTCGGAATGCCTATAACCATAACTCTGATTGCACGATTTATAATTCCTTTGCTTCTCCATGAATCTATTTTTGGTTTCATTATCTCGAAAACTCTTTGAGTAAAAATAGATTTTCCTAAATTATCTTTATTGCTAAAGCATATGCAATTTATATTTTGGGTTTTATAAAAATTTATCCATTTTTTATTTAAATTTTCATCAGATAAATCCGATTTATTTAAAACCACAATACGAGGCTTTTCTCCTATGATTTCATCAATCTCAGGATTACTGCTGCTAAACGGTATTCTGGAGTCTAATATTTCCGTAACCAAATCTATATTTTTAAGAGATTCTTTAATTTCCTTTTTAGTTTTTGCCATATGGCCCGGAAACCAATTTATATTAGTTTTTAAATTATTTTCTATTTTAATCACTTCTCAATAAAAAAATTTACAATCAATGTATTTCAAATGTTACTATCTTATTTTACCTATTCTATCAACAGGAAAAATTATAAAACATGCTTTTCCAATTATATTTTTATTTTCGATAAGACCTACAGTCTGAAATCTACTGTCCAGAGAATGGTTCCTGTTATCTCCCATCACAAATGAATACCCTTTGGGAATTTTTCCACGAAAGTTCCAGTCTCCTTGTAGATACATAGGTTCCTTTATATAGTTTTCCTCAAGTTTTTTTCCGTCCACAAATACGCTACCATCAGAAAAGTCAATGTCAAGTTCTTGACCTTCGGTAGCAATTACCCTCTTTATAAGAGGTTCATCCAAATATCGACCTCTTCTTATAACTACAACATCTCCACCTTTCGGGATGTAATTGAATTTAAAGACAACCACTTTATCCGCATTGTGAAGTGTATTTAGCATTGACGTTCCGCTCACATTTACAATTCTGAAAATGAACACCATAAAAATAACAACAAAAATTATTGCTTGAACTATAGATTCAAGCCACTCAAAGCAAAAAGTAGAAAAGAAAGTTGCTTTACACTTACTATTAATATCGTCTTCCGATGTTTCATTTTTTAAGATATCCATACTTGGGTACACATGCTCCTTGTAAAAAACTATATCATCTGACTATACCTATTCTGTCAAAGGGATAAAATACAAACATAACTTTACCTATGATATCTCTATTATCTATGAGTCCTATGGCTTTGGAACGACTGTCGGCAGAATTATTTCTATTGTCTCCCATTACAAAGGAGTATCCTTTGGGAATTACATCCGGTATATCTCCATCTTCTTGAAGCCACATAGGTTCTTTTATATAACTTTCATCTAGCTTTTCCCCATCTACAAAAACACTTCCGTCGGAAAAATCAATTTTAAGAGACTGACCTTCGGTTGCTATAATTCTTTTTACTATGGGTTTATCGTAATTTTGACCTTTCACTATTGTGACTACATCTCCATCTTTAGGCGTATAGTTCCATTTTGATACAAAAATTTTATCATTGTTGTGAAGAGTATTCATCATGGATTCTCCATCTACTTTCATAGTTCTGAAAAAGAAAGTAAACAAGATTAAAATAAATGCTATTGCCTGTATCAACGATTCAAGCCATTCAAAACAGAAACAAGAATATTTAGAAGCCGGATTTTTAACTATTTTAGTACTTTCTTTGATATCATTTTTATCCATTTTAACACACTTCCTTTATGTAATAATACAATAAAATTAATTAAATATTCAGTGCATAATTATATAAAAACACTCATATTTAAGTTAAAAATATTGGGGATAAAAAATCCCCTTTTAAATTTTTTCTTTAACTTTAGCTGCCTTACCGACACGATCACGAAGATAATAAAGTTTACTTCTACGTACACGTCCTCTTCTTACGACTTTTACATCTTTAACGCTGGGAGAATGCACAGGGAAAATTCTCTCGACTCCAAACCCATAAGAAACTTTCCTGACAGTAAACGTTTCTGCCACTCCGCTGCCCTTTTTCGCTATAACTGTACCTTCAAAAATTTGAATTCTGGTCCTTTCGCCTTCTTTAATTTGAACGTCTACCTTAACGGTATCTCCAACATTAAATTGTGGCAAACTGCTTTTCAAAGATGATTCCGTAATTTTTTTCATCAAATCCATGTTTTCCTCCAAAAATCCACACATTCATGCTCTTTATTTAGCAGAGGAATGCTGATATTATGCAATAATGAAACAAAACTTAACTGTCGTTCCACACACGCCATTATAGTTTAACATAATAATTACTTATTTGCAATACTATAATTTTTTCACTAATTCCCTTATATACTCTTTAAATTGATTTGAAATCTCAGGATGTTTAAGTGCAAACTCAACACAAGCTTGCATTGCTCCGAATTTATTTCCCATATCATATCGTTTACCTTCAAAATCTACCGTTACTACACCTTTTTGGTGAGATAAAACTTTAAGAGCATCAGTAAGTTGAATTTCTCCACCCGTACCGACCGGAGTAACTTCCAAAAGGTCAAATATGTCCGGAGTTAAAATGTATCTTCCCAAAATTGAATAAAGAGATAAAACTTTATCAGGAGTTGGTTTTTCAACCATATCTGTACACATAAACAAATTATCACTTATATGATTAACCTTTAGAGAACCATACTTATGAATTTCTTCTTTTGGCATTTGATGTGCGGCGACAACAGGTAGATTAAATTTTTCAAAAGCTCTTATCAGTTGTTTACAAACAGGCTCTTTGCTGTCAATAACATCATCTCCTGACAGCACTGCAAAAGGTTCATTTCCTACAAACGATTTTGCACAATAAATAGCATGGCCCAATCCCTTCATTTCTTTTTGACGAATAAAATAAATATTTACATTATCAATAATTTTCCTAACGGAATTAAGACAAGATTCCTTTCCTTTACTTTTGAGTAAATTTTCAAGCTCCGGACTTTTGTCAAAATAATTTTCAATAGATTCTTTTCCTCGTGAAGTTATAATTAAAATGTCCGTTATTCCCGACGCTACAGGTTCCTCAATAATGTATTGAATTGCGGGTTTATCCACAATTGGAAACATTTCTTTAGGCATAGCTTTCGTTGCCGGTAAAATTCTCGTTCCAAATCCTGCGGCAGGAATAACCGCTTTTTTAATTTTCACTTTAAAATTCCTCCGATATGTAGTATAATTATGTTTCCATTTTAATGTGTATGTATTTCCAAAGTCAAGAAAGGCAGTGCTAAAAATGATTATTGACGGAAAACACATTGCCAAAAAAATTAAAGAGGAAGTGAAAAATGAAGTTTTAAATCTTAAATCTGAAGGCATCTTTCCCGGCTTAGCAGTAGTTTTAGTTGGAGATAATCCAGCTTCACAAATATATGTCAATAATAAAAAAAAAGCTTGTGAAGAGACAGGAATATCTTCAGAAGAATATTTTCTTCCTAAACACACTTCTCAAGAAGATTTAATTGCATTAATTGAAAAATTGAACTATGACAAAACAATTAATGGTATTCTGACTCAACTCCCGCTTCCACCTCATATTAATGAATTTGAAGTAAGCTCGTCAATTCATGAAGATAAAGATGTAGATGTATTTAATCCAAAAAATATAGGGAAATTGATATTGGGAAAAAGTCGATTAACGCCGTGTACTCCATTTGGAATAATAAAAATGCTTGAATATAGCAAAATAAGCGTAGAAGGTAAAAATTGCGTTGTTATAGGAAGAAGCAATATAGTCGGAAAACCTATGGCTCACCTACTTACACAAAAAAATGCAACAGTTACACTTTGTCACAGCAAAACTCAGAACATAAGTGATATATGTAAGAATGCAGATATAATCATTTGTGCAGTCGGGAAGCCGAAATTTCTTACTTCTGATATGGTGAAAAAAGATACGGTTGTAGTGGATGTGGGAATAAATCGAACCACAAAAGGGATAGTATGCGGTGATGTAGATTTTGAAAATGTTTCAAAAGTAGCAAGCTACATAACTCCGGTACCTGGAGGAGTAGGACCAATGACTATAGCTATGCTGATGAAAAATACAGTTATAGCAACTAAAATTCAAAATAATAAATAAAGGAAGTTTTAATTATGAATATTTGGCACGATATAAATCCATCAAAAATAACACCTGAAGAATTTACAGCAGTAATTGAGATTCCAAAAGGAAGCAAGACAAAGTATGAATTAGATAAAGATACAGGTTTATTAAAATTAGACAGAATTCTGTATACTTCAACCCAATATCCTGCAAGTTACGGATTAATTCCAAGAACTTATGCAAATGATGGAGATCCGCTGGATGTTTTGGTTTTATGTTCCCAAAATATTTACCCCATGACATTAGTTCAATGCTATCCGATAGGAGTTATATCCATGGTTGATTCAGGAAGCGATGACGAAAAAATTATAGCCATACCTAAAAGCGATCCAACATATAATATGTATAGAGATGTTTCGGAATTGCCCGAACATATATTTGAAGAAATGAGACATTTTTTCAGTATATATAAAGATTTGGAAAATAAAGAAACTATTGTTAAAGAAGTAAAAGGCCGTGAAGAAGCCATACAAATAATAACCTCTACGATAAATGCTTACAAAGAAAAATTTGAAAAATAAAATAAATACTTCAGGAAGTGTTCTATGAATATACTAATTGATGAGTTAAATTTGGAAATAAATAAATTGCTTCCAAAAATTGAATCTTTGGAGGAAGCTCTAAAAATAAAAGATTCCAGATTAAAATTGAAATCGCTTGAAGAAGAATCTTCAAGTCCTGAATTCTGGAACAATTCTGAAAAATCACAAGAAATCTTATCAGAAATTAGTAAAATAAAAAGCAAAATTAAAGAGTACGATAAATTAAAAAATTCTTTTGATGATTTAAAAATACTTATAGAACTTTCAATACAAGAAAATGACGATTCTTCACTTGAAGAAATTCAAACTCAGTTTAAATCAATTCAAAAAGAGCTTGAAAATCAAACTCTTACCACACTTTTAACTGGAGAATATGATTCTCATAATGCAATTATGACATTTCATTCTGGAGCCGGCGGAACAGAAGCTCAAGACTGGGTCGAAATGCTCTGCAGAATGTATACAAGGTGGGCAGAAAAACACAAGTATAAAGTAAAGATGCTTGATTGTTTAAACGGAGAAGAAGCAGGATTTAAAAGTGCTTCCATATTAGTAGAAGGAGTTAATTCTTATGGATTTTTAAAAGGAGAAAACGGAGTACATCGTTTGGTGCGCATCTCTCCTTTTGACGCTTCAGGAAGAAGACATACATCTTTTGCTTCAATAGAAGTTATACCCGAGATAAATGAGGAAATAAAAGTAGATATTGCTCCTGAAGACATAAAAATGGATGTATACCGTGCAAGTGGCGCCGGAGGACAGCACGTTAATAAAACATCTTCTGCCGTACGATTGACTCATATTCCTACAGGATTGGTTGTTGCGTGTCAAAATGAAAGAAGTCAGTATCAAAACCGTGATACCGCAATGAAGATTTTAAAATCCAAATTAATAGAAATCAAGGAACGTGAGCACTTAGAAAAAATTGAAGACATAAAAGGAATTCAAAAAGAAATTTCTTGGGGTTCTCAGATAAGATC
>CAKUZC010000028.1 GCA_934718145.1 uncultured Eubacteriales bacterium
GTAAAGAAGAGTCAGATAAGCAGAAACGTAGCCAAGAAAAATTACAAAAACATGACTCAGAACATAGAACAAAGGGATTAAAAAAATTACACAAACAGATATTGACAATAGCCAGCAGTATAGATAAATTGGTGACAGAATACAATAACACAATAGACATTATCAACAATTATATGTCGGAAAATGTTACGAAGTTTGGTAAAGCAACATTTGAAAGAACTATAACTGAAGATGATTTAAATAAATTTTTAAAATATTGTATTCCTACAGAAGACAAAACAACTGAACAACAAAACCAACAACCAGCATCACCACCAGGCTCTGGTACTAATTCTAACTAAATCCAAAATTAACAAGCTAATAGTCAACAATAACAATATTAGTAATATAGATATTTCAAAAAATTTGCCTATAGCCAAAAGCTATAGGTTTTTACTTTATAAAGAATAGACACAAAAAATTAATCATAATATTAAAATAATATCTCTTATAAATGAGGTGAAACATATTAAAAATAAACTTTCAATTATTCTATCATTAATAATATCCATTTTTTTATTTTGCCCTTTAAGTTCAAACGCAGCGTCAAATTTAGAAATCGAATCTCCGAGAGCGATATTAATGGACGGAGAAACGGGAAGAATTTTATTTGAAAAAAATTCCGAAGAAGTATGCAGTGGAACTTCAATTATGAAGATAATGAATATTCTTTTGGCAATAGAAGCCATAGAATCCGGTGAATTGGAAGAAAACGACAGCGTAACTGTAAGCGATAAAGCTTCAAGTACCCCCGGAGTCGGAGTGTGGCTAAAATCCGGAGAAACAACAACCGTAAAAGAACTTTTAAAGGCGCTTTCAATGGTCTCGGCAAATGATGCAGCTATAGCTTTAGCTGAACATATGGAAGGATCTGAAGGAAAGTTTTTATCAAAAATGAACGAGAAAGCTACACAATTAGGAATGAAAAATACAATATTTAAAGACATTATAGGTTCAGATGAAGACGGAAACGTTACTACAGCTTTGGACGTCGCCACGATGTCAAGAGAGTTGATAAACCACAAAACGATACTACCTTACTGTGCTACATGGATAGACCATATAAGAAACGGAAGTACTCAAATTGTAAATACAAACAAACTTTTAAAATCGTATCCCGGCACTACCGGACTAAAAACGGGTACATCAGAAAAAGCCGGCAGCTGCATATCAGCAATCGCCGAACAAAACGGAATTAAACTTATAGCTGTAATACTCGGTTCTGAAAAACCGGATAAAAGACTTAAAGATATAAAATCCATGCTTGATTACGGGTTTTCCGAATTTGTCAAAGTAAATCCAAAATCTACGGAAATTCCCCTATCGGTAAAAGTCAAAAACGGAATGACAAATCAAGTATCTATTAACTCTGAACCCATAAAATCTATACTTCTTTCAAAAAAAGAATCTCAAAATATTACTTCTCAAATAAAATTAACAGAAGAGTTGACAGCTCCGATCCAAAAAGGGCAAAAAATAGGTGAAATAACTTACCTTCAAAATGACAATGAATTATTTACATGTGACATAACAACATCTGATTCAGTTGATGAAATAAATTTCAAAGATGTTTTTTTTGAAACTTTAAAATGTTTTTTTAAACCTTAAGAACTTAATTTTTTCGATAAAAGTTATTTATCTAATTTAGCATTCATAAACTTTATGGTTTCTTCGCGGTCGTCTTTTGATAAATTCCTAAAAATATCTAAAAACTTTTTTTCCTCTTGAGTAACTCTTTCAAAACACAATTTTTCAACAGAAGATTTTTCAACAATATTTCTTCCACTAAAACTATCAGAAAGACCGGAAGAACCTTCTGACTCAAGTATTTCTGTATAGTGAACACCAAATATATTAGCAAGTTTCATTATAGTAGCGATATCCGGCTTAATCTTTCCGAGTTCGTAATAAGAATACGTAGACCGATCTAAACCTAATAGATCGGCCACTTGTTTTTGCGTATATCCGGACCTTTTCCTTAAATTTCTGATGTTACAGGATATTATGTCATTCACTCTTTCTTAAATTCTTAAGTTAATTATAACACCAGCTAAAATATTTATCAACCTTACTCAAGTATTTTCTTCATGTTTTTTCTTTTCTTTTCGACGTTTATAAAGTATCCACAATGCTAAAGCTATCAAAATCAGTATCATAAGAACCAAAATAAGCCTTAGTGCACTTCCTGTAGAGGTAACTCTGTTATTTCTGCTTCTGTATTTTTCACTTATGTTACCTTCTATATTATCGTCACTATTTTCTTCTAATCCGGAACCTGAACCTCTGTCGTCAAACACGGAACTTTGACTTCCGCTTTCTTTACTTGAGGAATTGTTTCCAAAACTTGACAAGGCAAAATCTTTAATTAAATCTACATTTGCATCAACTGCGTCCAGCAATGAAGAGCGTCCTGGGGTTGAAGAACGGTTCGCTATAACTCCCATAGGACTAAATGAAGTTGCCTCAAAAGTAGTCATATCATCTTTAAAAGTCAATGCGAGATAGTCTATTTTTCCGCTATTAGTTTCGTGTATGCCGGTAGGTTTTTCAAAATAGGTCATATCGGGTGTAGGAATAGTTATAACGACGCTTTTTCCTTCTGGAAGTGTATACCTGCAATCGTTGAGAGTGTCCCACAAATATATGTCATACAGCGATAAAATATATTCTGAGTTTAATTTTTTATATATTCTGCTGCAAACTTCAGTATCCGTAGAAATAGGAACAACCATTAATTTTAGATACCAGTCCAGTCCGTCTACGTTCACTCCATTACTGTTATGATATAAATTTTTAACTTGTTCTTGGAGCTTTTTTAAAACATCTGCATTTGAAATTATTTTTTTCTTTTCATCTGATAAGGAATCGTATATCTTTGAAATTTCAGTAACTCTATTTGCATCCTCAATACTTTCAATTGAATCGGGTAAAGAATTTATATCGTTTATGATTTCAAACTCTTTTGCTTTTTCCACACCTAGTACTGTAACTGTTTTATCTTCATCTATGTTGGGAATTACATAAAATCCTGATGGGCCTAAATTCATAGCTTTGTCACCTAACATAACAGTTATATCTGAATCACTGTATGCAGGATATAAGGATACTTTAAACTCTAAAGATGCATTTTGCTCTGCTTCTTTAGTACCATCAATTTTTTTACCTTTAGAATCATAATAATCTATTCCTTCTGTCTTAACAAAGGTTACAGTGTACTTGTTTCTGTATACATTTCCTACTCTAATTTTAATGTCTTGATTTACATTAGGAATAATATATCTTCCCGACGCAATTTTTTGAGCTGAAACATCAGAGCTTTTTCCTTCGTTAACTATTACAAACATCCCAGCTAGGGAATCATCATAAGCGTCATCCAAAACAATACTAAACTGGAAATTATTTCCGTATTTTATTTCGTGAGTACCATATATGACTGAACCAGTTTCATTAAGATATGTCACTCCATCGACTTTTTCGAGTGTTACCTTAAATTTTATTTCTTCCACATTTTTAACTGTTATAGTCACATCTTCTGTAATGCCTACACCTTTATTTATTGTACCGTCTATGGTGTATATGCCGTTTACTGCTTTTAAAGCTGCACTTATTGCAGATGAATTTCCCGTAAGCAAAACACTGATTTTGTCATCTAATTTATATCCATTTTTAGGAGTTAGTTTGAAATCAAATTTTTCCCCATAATTTACAGTATACGATGTAGACAATGCTTTACCTTCTTTGTCCAAATAGTCTACATATCCGTTAGGAGTGAAACTTATAACATATTTATTCACGCTAAATCTTTCAGCACTTATGGTTATATTTTCTGTTATATTGTTAATAATATATTCTCCATTGTATGGCACAACTTCGGTACCATCTTTTCCACCATCTGTACTCTTATATGAAACTTTAAAATTGGATCGACTGTACTTTTCTTGAACTTTTACACTGAATTTCAAACTATTTCCGGCCGCAACTTTGGCACTAGTAGCCTCAGAACCATTATAAATAAAACTTGCAGGTATTTCTGAATCGTCATCCGATAATGTAATTTTATTAAAAGTAACTGTATACTCTTTTCTAGTTACACTACACGAAATAGATATAAATGAGCCTTCTCCTATATAAAAATCTTCTTTATTATCATCTTCTTTATTATCATCTCCTTTATTATCGCTATTATCACCTGACAGCTTACACAAATACAAATTATCGTCTTTTTTTTCATGCGTCAACTTTACTGGGGTTTTATTATCTACTTTTATTTCTAATTTATCTAATTTATATTTACTATCAATTTCTACAAAAAAGTTTAAATCAGTTCCTTTAGTTTGTACCACATACTCTGCTAGAGAAGGCCCTTTCTCACCATTTTCTTCAACACTACAATATCTTACACCTTCAGTTTTATTAAAATGTATTTCTTGATTCTCTTTAGGCAAAGTAATACACATACGATAATTTTTACCTTCATCATCAAAACCTTTATTCAAGATACCATTAGAAACAGGTTCTGAACTTTCTTCTATGAGTGTGCCCCCCAATTGTGTAAAATCGGTATTATTCACATTTTCCAGTTTAAATTTATCATCGAACTTGCCTAACTCACCATCTTGAACAGAGTAAAGCTTATAATTAAATTCTTTTCCATTAGTATCAATTTCAATATCCATTCTTTCGCCGGGTTCTAGGGAATCTATCATTTCTTCTATGTTTGTGCCCTCTTTTGATGAACTCTCAGAACTTCCTTTAGTACCACCTTGCTTTTTAATTTTTATAAATCCTTTTATCGACCCCAATGTTCCTGGATAAATCACCTTTATACTTCTCATAGAAATAATATTACTAATATTTATATCTATTTTAGAATTATTACCTATACCTTTTAGATTTACTTCAACAATAAAACATTCGCTTTTATCACTGACGTCTATTCCGTTTTCAACTTCTTCTCCATCTTTGTTATAAATTTTAGATATTTTATTGTGCTGTTCTACGAATATGTTTGAGGGAGTATAGGAAATAATTTTTGCATCTTCTCTAAATCTTTTTTTGGTCACATCTTTTGCTTTTATAAGATAGTACTGGCTTTGAGCGCCATTATAACCTATAGAATATCCATCTTCTCCCTTAGTCTCTGCTGTCTCCGTATTACCATAAAATTTTCCATTTTCACCTTTTTTTAATAAAAATGCATCCATACCTGCATCCACACCTGCATCCACACCTGTTATTGAACTTCCCTCATGTTTAAAATCTATGATATAAGTTCGATCAGTTGTTGCGTTGGATTCTAATTTAAAATTAATGTCCGCTGTTATTCCCTCTATAGTTATTGTAATAACATTTGTAGCTTCATCATAGCTTGCAGTATAGGCATAGGTTACATTCTTCAGGTAACTCTGTTTCCAAGTATTCAAATCTGACGGCGTACCACTAAACTTATATCCTTCGTTCAGATTTATTGTAAATATAAAACCTTCACCGTAATTAACAGTACCACTTGAAATTTCATTTCCTTTATCATTTCTGAAAGAAATTTCATTTTCTCCTTTATCCAAATTAATATTAACTGTTTTTTTATTTATTGTAGCATCAATAATAATTACAAGTTCGTCAATATTGTTTCCAGTTCCTTCAATATCATCAGACGTTAATTTTCTATCATTTCCAGAAGAATAGTTACCATTTTCATCTTGATAACACGCTATTTCTTTTTTATCACCATTGCTAAAATAAAATTTAGGATTTTCACTTATTTTATATATTGAACCAATCTTTATAACAAAATTCAAATTTGTATTGAGCGTTGCAGTTGTTTCAGTACTACCAGACGAATTTTTTGGTTCAATTGTCGCTACTTCAGATTGTATATACTTATCATCCTCGTCGTTTAGGTCTTTTTTGCTGCTCTTCAATTTAAGAGTATAAGTTTTAAAAAATATACCATTAATTTCAAATGTAGTATCATCTTTAATATCACTAAGATTTATAGTTAAACTATAATCGCTTAAAGTATATCCAGTAGTAGTTTGTACATCTTTGCCTAGTACTGGTTTACTACCTCTTTTAACTGTAATTTTTTCACTCTTGTCTGCGTTTTGAAATCTATATCCCTCATTGGGAATTAAAGTTACATTAAGACCGGTTTGACCAGTTCCATCGTCTTCAACGCTTACAGAATAGCAGATTTTTTCCTTCTCATCAACATCATTACTACTATATAATCCCTTATATCTTTCCCTTGTATTTTCATCTAAGGATGCACGAGCAGTGATCTTATAACTGTCACTTGTTGTAAATTTAATAGTATAATTATTTTTCTTAATACCTGTTACTGTAATTGTTATTTTATCTCCACTATCTGCATAGTCTATCATGTTTACATCTAATTTTCCTGAATCAAGTGAATAACTAAATTTTGCTGAACCATCATATTTGGTAGGGGTTCTATTAAGTTCTTTAGAATTATCCCCTTTTACTAACTTACAAACAGGTTCTGACTTGTTATACCCAGTTTTAAGTTCAATTCCAAATTTAAATGCAGAATTATAAGTCACAGTAGTACTAGCAGCATTATTAGTGACGGTAATTCCTGCATTATTATCATTAACAGTAATTTTTTCTACACCGTTGTTTATATTATCTCCTTGAATTATAACGGTGTACTCCTTTTCAAATATACCGTCAATTTCAAATGTAGTATCATCTTTAATATCACTAAGATTTATAGTTAAACCATAATCACTTAAAGTATATCCAGTAGTAGTTTGTACATCTTTGTCTAGTACTGGTGTACTACCTCTTTTAACTGTAATTTTTTCACTCTTGTCTGCGTTTTGAAATCTATATCCCTCATTGGGAATTAAAGTTACATTAAGACCGGTTTGACCAGTTCCATCGTCTTCAACGCTTACAGAATAGCAGATTTTTTCCTTCTCATCAACATCATTACTACTATATAATCCCTTATATCTTTCCCTTGTATTTTCATCTAAGGATGCACGAGCAGTGATCTTATAACTGTCACTTGTTGTAAATTTAATAGTATAATTATTTCTATTAACGCCACTTATAAGAACTTCGTAATCGTTATTAAAACTGTTATCATATGTTTTAATCAAATCACCGGACTCTACATTTACTCCATTTACCTTTAAAGTATATCCATCTTTGCCGTATCCAGGTTTAGGCACTATAAAAATTTTAAATTTTAAAGCACTCCACTCACGAACTAAATTACCACTTTGTTTACTCATATCGTACGGGCTAAGGTTATCATAATTTGAAGGTGAATTATCGTTTCCTTCCCAGATATATATATAACAATTTTTTACACTACTATCGTCTAGCACACTAATTGGTATAGTAATTTTATTTTTTCTCAAACCTGTACGCGACAATGTAATAGTTTTGTCACCAGTTATCTCTTCAGTTTCATACGTGTAATTCCCAGGTTTTTCTAGAGTCATAGCAATATTATCAACCTCTAGAGAAAGTTCACGTTTATTTGCACAAGCTTCATAACCGTTCTGCAATTCTGCATTTATTTTAAGTTGATATCCGTTAGGAACGTATAACTCATCATTATTACTATCAACTGGTGTGTTAACCTCGACAGTATTTTTAACGTACTTATATGCATATTTAATTCCCTCTTCTTCTGAGTTGCCTTTAAGAGTTATTTTTCTTTTGCTCAAAAAATAAAGTTTAATTGTACAAGTTTTCTCAATTTTCCCTACATCAAGATTAGATGTGTCTGAAGCCAAACCCAATCCCACTTTTCCTTCGTCTATTAAAGCCTTTTCAAAAAAACACTTTGAACCTAATATTTCAAATATTAAATTATCAGTACTATCAATGCTTATACTTGTTGCAAGAACTTTGTTTTCACCGATAAGTGACGTTGCTGTATCATCATTTCTTAATTTATAACCAATGGAATTCCCATCGGATCCAGGAGAATTCAGAAGATCTGATGTAGATGTTATTTCTTTATCATCATCATCTACATAATATTTTAAAGTTACTATATGCGTTGTTGGTGTAGTTGTACTGCCGGAATCGGTTCCATCTGCTAGTACAAATTCATTATTACTGTGGGCATAAATGTACATAAACAGAGTTACGCAACACGCAACAATAAAAAAGCCCCAGCTTTTCAAAGAGTCCAAAAATTTAACTGTACTTTCGTTTTTCAACCCCGCTTTTTTAGAGTTAAAAAGCTTTCTCATAATTATCACCATTCTCCCTATTGAATTATTTTTGTGTATACAACACTTTTTTAAAACCGTTTTAATTATTTTAGTGTTAAACATATCTAGAACAGATTATATCATTTAATATTACAATTTTCAACACAAATATATATAAAAAATAGTAATTTTAAATTTATAACGAGTTATTATTATATATTCTAAACATTTAATTCATAAAATAAAGCCACCTAAGAGCGTATTAAACCCTTAGGTGACATAAATATCAATTTTTATAAATTAGAAATTATTTCTCACAAAAGCAGCAGCAGCATTACCTGCTACCGCACCGTCTCCTACCGCAGTAGCAATTTGTCGCAAAGATTTTACTCTACAATCTCCCGCAACATAAACTCCTTTTACATTTGTTTCACAGTTTTCGTCTGAAGAAAAATATCCGCTCTCGTTCATATCTATTTTTCCCGAATATATCTCATTACTGGGCTGATATCCGATAGCTATAAAAACTCCGTCTGCATTCAAAACTTTATTACCATCATCATCGCACAAAACAACTGATTCTACCTTTTTACTTCCCCTTATTTCCTTAACTACACTATTAAACGATATTTTGATATTGTCTGTTTTTTCTACAGAATCAACCAGAATTTTTTCTCCTCTAAAATTACCTTTTCTTACGATTATAGTAACATCTTTACAGATTCCAGACAGATAAAGTGCATCTTCCAAAGCGGTATTTCCTCCACCGACTACCAGAACGGATTTGTTCTTAAAAAATGCTCCATCACATGTAGCGCAGTACGAAACCCCTCTACCTGTAAATTCTTTTTCTCCCAAACAACCAAGAGTACGTCGTTTAAGACCGTTTGCAATTATGACCGATTTAGAAATGATTTCATTATTATCAGAAATTACTATTTTTTTCATGTTACCGCTAAAATCCACATTTACAGCTTCTCCGAAAACAAACTCTACACCAAAATTTTTAGCTTGTTTATAAAGAACTTCTGCAAAATCTGCACCTGAAATTTTTAAAAACCCAGGATAATTTTCTATATTCTCTATAATAGATGTTTGACCACCATAGATGTTTTTTTCTACGATAACAACTTTGAATCCTGCCCTTGCAGCATAAACAGCGGCAGTAATCCCGGCAGGTCCGGCACCTATTATCGTTATATCCGATACCACTTTAACACCTCTTAAAATTTAGCAATTTTTTGACGAAACAAAAAGATCTTCGTTTATCATGTCTGTAATTTTTTCTTCCGATATAAAACCCGTTTCACGTCTAACCAAATTTCCATTTACAAAAAACATTAAAGTTGGAACAGACATAACTTCATATTTATCAGCAATATCCGGATATTCATCAATGTCAATTTTTATAATTTTAAGGTTATCACCAAATTTATTTTCAATATTTTCTAAAACTGGGCTTAGCATTTTGCACGGTCCGCACCATGTCGCAAAGAAATCCACTATTACGGGTTTAGTTGTACGGTTTAACTCTTGTTCGATATCTAATGTGTTTAATTCCATTTAATTTTCCTCCTTTAAATTTATCATTAATAGTATTATTCTCAAATAAATTACTTAAATAATCCTATGACATAATTTTCTTTGATATCTGAAAGATAAGTTTTAACAATCTTCCCTCTGATATCCTCCCCGCATTGACTTTTAACTGGTATATAGTTAGACG
>CAKUZC010000029.1 GCA_934718145.1 uncultured Eubacteriales bacterium
ACAATATACAGAACCATTCCAGTAAATTTATATTAAACGTATCTATTATATAATTTGAGATAAATAAGTTCTTATCTGACAAATCTAAACGTGACTTTATAAAATATTCGGCATTGTAGAAATCACTGCTAGCCATTGCGCTTGTTCGTGAATAATTTTTATTTCTTTTTGCGTCAAGATAATAATTCACATGTCTACTTATTTTTTTCAGCTCATATTTAAGATACTCATCTGCGTTTTCAAAAGGTTTACTTATGAGATTTTTTGGAAATACTTCTTCGAAATCTTCAATCAATAAAAAATTCTCCTCACTTTAGATGATATTTTAAAATTACCTAATAATTTATTCCTTTTTAGGAATCTTACGCAATTTAATATCTCCATATATAGCTTCGCCCGATTGATGCAATCCTTTAACATTGAACATAACTTTGCCTCTGAGTTCTTCTGTTTTACATTCAAACGTGAGTTCGTCTTCTTTCATAAATTGGTCTATCATAGGCATGATTAACATGCCGGTACTTCCTGTCTTTAAATCCCATATCGGATAAAATTGTCCACCTGGTTCTAACTTTTCAGGAGCGGGTTCTCTTAAAGTGTAAACTTTTTTTTCTTTGTCAAACCCTAAAATATATAGTTCATGTTCTTGATTTTTTAATTTGTATATATATTTTTGACCTATTATTCCACTTATAAGCTCTTCTATATTTAACTTAATTTCTTGTGCTCCTTCTTCAACGGGGTCAACTAGCTTTATAAAAGAAGCTTCATTTTTAAGCCGAATGGAAACATCTGTATCTGCCAGATTTTTTTTACAGTGATTAAGAGTGATTATGAACCTTGTAACATGTGTCAAAGATTTGTTGTCGGGGGTATAAGACATATCGAGTGACATGACTTTTGTTTCGTTTTCCCTAAGATCTATCGACATGTTGACTTTTGCATATCCTTTACATGATATATCTACGTCATATTTTCCCGGATAAAGGTTAGAAAAAACATAGTAACCATCCGATTTACGAGTGTAAGGATTTTGTTTACCGTTACAAAGAATAACTGCGTCTGTAACGGGATATTTGGAATACACATCTTTAAGAAGAAATACTAAAGACGCTTTATATATTTGCCTCATAATAGTCTCCTTTGTTTGTAATAATTATAGAACTTAAAATAAATTATCCCGCATTTTTAAAAACTTTATTCATCGGAATCGCTTTCCGGTGGTGCGGTGTCCTGAGGTGGAGTCGGTGCACTGGGAGGAGTCGGTGCACTGGGTGGAGTGGGCATATCTGGAGGAGTTGGTGCACTGGGTGGAGTTGGCATGTCTGGAAGAGTTGGCGTACTGGGAGGTGTTGATGTACTGGGAGGAGTCGGTGCACTAGTTGGAGTGGGCATATCTGGAGGAGTCGGTGCACTAGGAGGAGTTGGCATGTCTGGAAGGGTGGGCATATCTGGAAGAGTAGGCATACCTGGGGGAGTGGGTATACTAGGTGGAGTAGGCATATTCGGTGAACTTGAATTGTTGTCAGAGCCATCACTCATGTCATCACCTGAGTCGTCGTCAGAATCATCACCAGAATCATCACCCATGTCGTCACCTGAGTCGTCATCAGAGTTATCACCTGAATCGTCGCCCATGTCGTCACCCATGTCGTCGCCTGAATCATCGCCCATGTCGTCACCCATGTCGTCGCCTGAACCATCGTCAGAATCGTCACCATAATCGTCGCCAGAATCTTCATCTTCATCCTCGTCTTCATCCGGGCGTTGAGTGTATTCGTCGTCAATGTCTTCATCTTTGATGAATGTTTCGAAGTGGAGTTCTTTTTTATGCTCGTAATGCACGCTTTTGAGGTAAATGCTCTCAACTCTATTTTTGGGTTTATGAATATTGTCAGAATCTATTGCAACCGGTCCTACAACATAAAAAACCGATAATTTGTAAGATTCTCCAAACATAGTCCATACTTTTACTTTTTCTTCCATATTTATGGGAAGCATGGTAACGGGTACGTTTTCTACAGGAGAACCTGCATTGTCTGGCATGTAGCGAGCAGGAATTGTAGGATTATCTTTAAAAACTTGTATTATTTTTCCTATTATTTTAGCTTCATCTAGTGCTTTGGATTCAATTTCTGCTTTACTGCTTACTGATATAACATAGTTGAGTTCCACCATTGCAGGAGGATCCTGAACACTGCCATCAGGTAGGGTTTTGGGTTCTTTTGCAGTACCGCTTGTATCTTCTTTAATGTCATAAGGGTGAATACCGACTATATAATTTCCACGTTCTTTAGGGTCGCAAATACCGATGCTCTCAAATTTATCAACTGTATCCGGAACCAATTTGTCCCTAAGCAAACCCATAATTCCTTTTCCTATATCTGAAATAATAGTATATTTTGCCATATAAAATTCCTCCGTGATTAGTCTTTGTTAAGCTGATTTGGAATTGAGACATTAGCAACTTGAACCAAGTTATTGTAAAATATGAAACATTCATTTTTCTGTAGATATTTGTAAGAAATATCGTAAGCTTCAGCAAAAAATTCAACTGACATATATATCGTATCGTTAAAATTTAGAATAGGCACAGGCATATTTTTAGGTTCATCGTTGAGATATGCAACATTTTTTCCGCTGACTATTTCCAAAATTTTGTTTGGAGATTGTATTACCATCGTTGAGTTGTTATACATGTATTCGATATCTGCGTCTATATACTGATATAAATCTTCTATAGCCAAAAGAATATGACCATCGTACATTATTGGTGCATGTTTCATTGTAAAGTGTCCGTTAAAAAATATAACTTGCTCCGGTAAAACTGTAGAAGCTTTTTTGCCCAGTTTTACAAATTCGTCCGAACCTGTAACTAAAGCATCATATTCAGCAGCACCGTAATTTTGTTTTTCGTAAGATTCAAGTATAGTTATAGCAACACTTAATGCTTCTTGAGCGGTTTGTAACCTTTCTCCGTCCAGCATATCTTCGTCTATGAGTTTACTTAGAATTATTACATCCAATAAGCTTCTTTGTTGAATTGACAGCGAGCTTATATCTTTAATATCGACTAAACTTTCTATTTCGGCCATGAGTTCTTGCAATTTTTTTGCATCTTCATCACTTAGAGATTGTAAGACTAAAAGTGCTTCATCGGAAACAGCACCTCTTAGATCGTCAATTATTGTATCGACAGACAAAATCTTTGAAACTTGTTTGTCAACCGATGCAACAGCGGAATTTTTCTTTTTGGATGCTTCAATTAAACTTTTAACGCTCTCAAGTTGTTTTTTTAATTCATAGTAGGTTTTCATATTTGATGCATATTCTTGAAGTGCTGTATTTCCGGAAAGTTTAGCCCTTTGAACTATTTCATCGAGTTTGTCCACTATGTTATCAATATTTCCTGAAACTTTTAAGTCTTCGATGATTTTATCTATTTCTTCAGCTGTAAGTTTTTGCTCGGCATCGTCGGAAGATGATGAATAGTTCGAATCGTTCTCACTTTCCAACGCTTTGGTAATAGTATAAACAGTAAATCCCAGAACTACCAATAACACAGTAAAAGACAAAAAATTTTTACTGATTTTCTTAAACAATACTTTAATTTTATCCATAAAAATCGATTCCTCCTCGACAAAACTATATTTACTAATATTTTCTCACAAGTCTACATGTTTTTCAACATTAATTTTATGTTATATAAACAAAAGAAAATTTAACAATAATGAATACAGAGAACGAATCGTTTTTGAAGGATCATATTTTATCTTATTTTTATGCTTCAAAAGGGCTAATATATTTAAAAAACACGAAGTAATATCGTTATTTTATTATTGAATACTGTAACAGGATAAGAAAGATAAAATCATACTATATAATTAAAGAATAAATAATTTTTTTATTTTGGATATAAATAAATTAAAAGCCGACCATTAAAAAATGGCCGGTTACTGGTTTAATTAGAAGACGGTCTAAACGTATCTATCATACTGTTTATAGTTTGTTCTAAATGTCTTATATGGTTTGCTGGAATATCTTTTCTAAGAATTAACACATCTTTGTCAAAAGTAAAATAAGGCCATACAAATTTTCGTGCGTAATTATCTACCTCAGTGTTTCTGGGGGGTTGAGACATCAGATCGTATAGCATATTGGCTAGTTGTGTTATACGGGTTCTAACTTTTTTGTCATCATTTTGCTGTTGTTGCCATTGTGATTTCTGCTGTTGTTGCTGTTGTGGTTGAGATGATTGCCATTATGGTTGAGATGATTGCCATTGTGGTTGAGATGATTGCCATTGTGGTTGAGATGATTGCTGTTGTGGTTGAGATGATTGCCATTGTGGTTGAGATGGCTGTGGGAGTTTTTTTACTAAATCATCTAAATGATTTATAGCTTTTTCCACCTTAGCGTAATAAGCAGTGTCTTCTTGAGATATACCCAACCATAAGGGTAACACAGTTTTATTATAGTAATCGCACGCTTCATTGTATTTCCTAGAACCCAAATCATTTTTATTGAATTTAAGGTATTGAAGATATCCAGTCATCGAAGATAATATATTACGTAGGCGTACATCTAGTCGATCCTTAGTACTTTTTTTATCATCTATTTTACGATTAATTATACCTAGCAAATTCTGTATTATTGGAGTTTCATCTTTTTCTATTAACTCTCCTTCTTTGGATTTAAAAAAGCGTAAATAACCGTCGGATGTACTAAAACTACATGCCTTAGTATTCGCTCCTAACCCTCTTAACTCGCTATATGCTTTTCTTACTAAATTTAAGCTAGGATTTTTCAAAATATTAGGGATATCGTTTAGTTTTATTCTTGCTGCTCTTAATTTACTTAAGGATGGTACTATGAGGTAATTGAGACGGTCTATTTCTACTATATTGTCTTTTCCTTCTCCAATTTCTCCTTCGATTGGAAGTTTATCTGTAGCCCAATAATTATAATTTTGGAAACCATTTAATGTGATATCAAATTTTACTTCGGATGGTTTTATAAATTTTGGCGGTTCTGGAGTAGTTGCTAGGAAAGAATCGCTGAACTTAGCTGTTGTATTTGACCTATTACCACTTGATTGACTGTTATTTCGTGAGAGTGCTGGGACAGACGGCCTTTTTTGATCATCTATTGGTTGTGGTGAGTGAAGAGTCCTACTCGGTACCGTCTTCAGAGTGGGGGTATTTTTCCTTCCATCTAGGAGATTAATAAGGTTTCTTTCGAGGGCCGCTCTATCTAATTGGCTGTACCTGCATTTACCACCTGACTTAAATATACTTAAGTAGCCATCTGTAAGACTAAGGTCAGTGTACTTTTTTGCATTAACAAACCTTTTAATCTCGTCTTCTCTTAATTCTCTTAATTGTTCAAGGTGAAACATTAAAAACTCTGAAGCATCAACAATTTTACTTTTTTCGTCTGGTGGCCTTTTTATAACTAGGTAATTCGTAGGATTAATCTTAATCATTGTAAATTGTTCAACCTTGCCACCAAATATTATTCTTGAATCAGTGGGGGCTACACAAAAATCTTTACATTCTTCTTTTGGAAGATATGGAGTCCAATATTTATATCCTTTGAGGTCGCCTTCTAATGATTTAAATTCTAGCATAAAATCACTCCTATCATTAAATTTATATTTCGTATTTTAGAATACATTAACATTATATATATTATATATACGAAGTCAAGTATTTTTTATAAAAATAATATAAAATTTTTAATTTAGTAAATTTTCGCAATAAAGAACCACCCGTTTTGGGTGGACTAGTTTATTTTTTCAATATTGAAATCATTCAGAACTAGCGATTTCATCGGCTTTTGTAAGTTTTTATAAGACTCAAAAGATGTTTATGAATTTTATCACTCAACTCTTTATCACAAAGCATTTCTTTGTTTTCTCCAACTCTGAAAAATCCTAAATATCCATTTTCTCCTTTAAATTCACATGCTTTCGTGTTTTCGTTTATTCCCACATCATTAAACACATAGTTTGGGTCTAAGTCGTGTACACTGTCTAGACTTAGCATAACCCTTGGTATATTATTATTTCCTCCAACATTTGGATATGATTTTACAATAAGGTAATTATCATCATCAAGTTTAATTAGTGTGCTTCCATCTTGTCCCGGTTTTAATTTAACATTAGTAGGATTAGGCATGAGCTCACTGTATGTTAGGAACCAATATGTTTTTTCTTTGTAATCTCTCCCAATGGGTTTAAATTTTACCATGAAAATCACTCCTATCATTAAATTTATATTTCGTATTTTAAAATACATTAACATTATATATATTATATATACGAAGTCAAGTATTTTTTATAAAAATAACATAAAATTTTTAATTCAATAAATTTTCGCAATAAAGAACCACCCAATAAAGGGTGGAATGGCAATACAAATTGAGTTAAATTTTAAGCTTTATGATCGCTTCCTAAAACATTTATAATTTTATGTTCTACAATTGCTGCAATGGCGTCTCTGGCGGGGGAGAGGTATTTTCTTGGATCAAAATTTTCCGGATTTTCAAAAAGAGATTTTCTTATTTTTGCCGTCATTGCGAGTCTTATATCGGAATCTACATTTATTTTACAGACTGACATTTTTGAAGCTTTTCTCAGCATTGACTCCGGTATTCCCGAAGCTTTGCCCAACTTACCTCCAAATTTATTAATTTCTTCTACAAATTCAGGAATTACGCTGGATGCTCCATGTAAAACGATTGGAAAACCGGGTAATTTTTTTTCAATTTTTTCTAAAATATCAAAACGAAGTTCAGCTTTTTGTTCGGGCTTAAATTTATACGCTCCATGGCTTGTTCCTATTGCAACCGCTAAGGAATCTACGTTTGTTTTATTTACAAAATCTTCTACTTGATTTGGATTTGTATAAAATGAGTCTATTTCCGTGATATTTACTCCATCTTCTATACCGGAAAGACTTCCGAGTTCTCCTTCTACGGTTACGCCGTATTTATGAGCATATTCACTTACTTTTGCTGTCAACTCGACATTTTCTTCGTATTTTAATGAAGAACCGTCTATCATTACGGAAGTAAAACCGCTGTCTATGCAATTTTTACATATCTCAAATGAATCTCCATGGTCAAGGTGCAACGCAATAGGGACATTGCTTTCTTGTTCCGCTGCTTCTACAAGTTTTTTCATATATACTGCTCCGGCATACTTTCTTGCTCCTGAAGACGCTTGAAGAATGACGGGAGAAGAAAGTTTTGTCACAGCTCTCATTATTCCTTGAATTATTTCCATATTATTTACGTTAAAAGCTCCTACTGCATAACCTTCTTCGTAAGCTTTTTTTAACATATTCTTAGTATTTACTAAACTCATACATACAACTCCTAAATAAATTTGTATTTAAACCATACTCTATAACTTAGTGTATGTCAAAATAATAGATTTTAATCATTGATTTTAAAAATATCTTAATCTTTATATTAAGTAAATTTTATTTAAATTTTACAGAAAAGAGTACAAATGATATACAGCGTCTTGTGTTTTATTTTGTTAAAAAATATGTTAAAATTAGATTATAAATAAATTACAAAAAGGCTGTTTTAGATTATGAAGCGAGGTTTTAAGTTTATTTTATCTGCTGCATTGTTTTTGTGCGGATGTAGTTTTATTCCAAATAAAGCTAGTGCGGAAGTCATTGCAACTCATAAAAGTTGTAGATTCGATCCTTTGATGACTTTTAACGTTGAAAAGGAAGGTTCTGATATTTTCGTTAAATTTTGAGATATCACTTCATGGTATATGTCAAAAAGAGAAGCTAATAATATGAAAGGGAAAATATTAGAAGATAAAATTTTAAAAAGATACATAATTGAGGTTTTGGATCATTATCATGCAAACATTGCTATAGTTGATAACATTAAATATGAATATAATCCCGTAAATAAAACTCTTAATGTTATTGAATTTGATTTGAATGGTGCTTTATATTTTAACAAAATAAAACCCGGTGATATCGAAATGGCATGTCAGACC
The DNA here is from genome assembly GCA_934718145.1 of uncultured Eubacteriales bacterium. Lineage (GTDB taxonomy): Bacteria > Bacillota > Clostridia > Oscillospirales > Acutalibacteraceae > UMGS1491. The sequence goes on from CAKUZC010000029.1 coordinate 8,030, forward strand.
GGAAGTACAGTAGAAGTGCCAAAATTGAGTTCTTCTAGTCAAGAAGCTAAGGAGGACAAGGTTGTTCCCGTAGAAGAAACAGCAGTTTTTTATAAAGTAAAACCAAGATATATGCATACAGATGATGTAACAAAAATTGAGAATTTTGCTTTTTCAGGATGAAAAAAATTGATGATTATTAAACTTCCAAATGTAACTCTTAAATGAGTTTGTATTTAAACTGTATTCTATAGTTTATTGTATGTTAAAGTGTTGGCTTTTATTACGTTTTTTAATTTTTTTTTAATCTTTATTATAACTGAATATTATATTAATTTTACAAAAAAGGATATAAATGTTAAATATTGTTTTGTATTGCCTTTTATGAGAAAATATGTTAATATATAAATATGAATAAATTATAAGAAAGGTTGTTTTAAGTTATGAATCGAAGTTTTAAGTTTATTTTATCTGCTGCATTGCTTTTGTGCGGATGTAGTTTTATTCCAAATAAAGCCAGTGCTGAAGTCATTGCAACTCATGAAACTTGTTCATTTGAACCTTGGATAGGTTTTACTGTTGAAAAAGAAGGCGATGATGTTTGCGTTAAATTTGGAGATTTTACTCCTCAATATAAAGAAAAGAGAAAACGTGAAAGAATTGAAGGAAAATATTTAGCGGACAGAAATATAGAGATATATGTAAGAGAAGTTTTAGCTGATTATCATGCAAATATTGCTATATTTGATAATATTAAATATGAATACGACGCAAAAAGCGAAACTCTAACTGTTACCGGATATGAAGGAAGCAAATACGCAACTGCGTACAATTTTGTTGTAAGTGGTCTTGCATATTATGATGTAAGAAAGGTTTATGCAATACAGGAAAATCAAAGAGATAGAAACATGATGGAAGCATCACAGTCAAATCCGCAAACTGAAAGTCAATTTAAAGATGCTTATTATTCCGCTAAAATGGGAAGTAGATCTGAATATGCACATGCGGTTACGAGCACAGTTAAAGTTCCTCTTATAAAGAAAGTTGTTATTTTAGGTAACGTACAAAAAATAAGTGATAATTTCTGTACAGTAGATACAGGGGCTAGCATGAAAAGATCATATGGAGTAGAAACAGTAGACATGTCCGGAAGTGATGTAAAAGTTATTTGTAACAGAGCTTTTCGTAATGGTTCAGGCAGTGATCAAGAGGTAAGAGATATAAAATATCCGGCTGGTAGACAACCTAAAATAGGTGAATATTGCTTTGGAAGAGCTGCCGGACAATACGTAACCGATAATTTTGTTCCGGTTTCCGGAAAAGGTGCTATTATTGTCGATAGCTGTTGCATTATTTCGTAGTTAAATATTATTTGTTATTTTAGCAACATATTCTTTAGAGTTTATGTTGCTTTATTTTTAATATTCATTGACTAATAAATTTGGATTGGTTATAATCATATAGTACGCTACCGTGGCTCAGTTGGTAGAGCAGCTGATTCGTAATCAGCAGGTCGGCGGTTCGAGTCCGCCCGGTAGCTCCATTTTTTGATTTACTATATTTTGTTCTCTTCGAATAGAAATATGCTAGCCACACTTTAGATGTGGTTTTTATTTGCGTTATGACTGTTATTAGTTTTAAATACGAAAAAACCCATAAATGAATTTGAAATAAACATACTCGATTTTATAAAATTAAGATAGTAATTAATGTGCGATGTCCGGATTTGTC